>NZ_JBSFHN010000004.1:0-263782 GCF_053597115.1 Streptomyces sp. NPDC001515 | reverse complement strand
GGGGTGGTCTCTCTTTCGCCCCACATCATGACATAATACTCGTTCCCTTTCCTCCGGCCGGCCCCCCCGGCCTCCCCCGGGGCGGCGGGGGGGGGGGCGGGCGCCCCGGCGCGGCCCGGGCCGCCCCGCCCCCACGACGTGAGGCAGTACCTTCCGTGACCACCACGATCGCGCTCGTCATCACCGCACTGGCCTTCGTTCTCGTCTGCGGAGCCAACGACGGTGCCTCGCTGCTGGCCATGGCCGTGCGCCACGGCAGCGGCTCCGCCGTTCCCGTCCTGCTGATGCTGACCGCCGCCGTCGCGCTCGGCCCAGCGCTCTTCGGGGTGCGGGTGGCCCGCACCTTCACCGACGGACTCGTCCCCGCCGACGCCGGACGTCCCGCGCTCGTCTTCCTGGCCGGAGCCACGGCCGCCGTCGGCCTCGTCGTGCTGCTCACCTGGCGGGGCATCCCCACCTCGATCACGCTGGCCGTCCTCGGCGCGCTGGCCGGCGCCGGCTCCGGGCTCGGCGAACGGCCGCAGTGGGCCCGGCTCGGCCTGGTGCTGGGGATCGCCGCGGCGGCCCCGCTGGCCGGCGCCGCCGCCGGTTTCGCCCTGGGCCGGGGCGCCCGCCGGATGCCGGCCACCCCCGGAATGCCGCGCCTGGTGCGCGGGGCGCACCTCGTCGCCTTCGGCTGCCAGTGCCTCGCCTACGCCGCCAACGACGGCCAGAAGATGTTCGCGGTCGCGGCCGTGGCGTCGGCCGGGCACGTCGCCGGGAGTCTGGACGCGCCACCGGGCCTCCTCCCGGCGCTCGCGGTGGCCCTCGTCTTCGCGGTGGGAGCGGTGCTCAGCCTGCGCCGGGTGTCCGGGGGAGCCTCCGTCCGGCTGCTGGCCGCCCGCCCCTGGCAGGTCGCCTCTGCCGAGATGGCCTCGTCGGCCACCGTCCTGTCCAGCGCCGCCCTGGGGGCTCCGGTGAGCATGACCCAGACGGTGATCGGCGGGCTGGTGGGCGCGGGGGCCAGCGAAGGGGGCCGGCGGGTCCGCTGGCAGTTCGCCGTCCCCCTCGTGACCGCCTGGGGTGTGACCCTGCCCGCCGCCTACGCGGCCGGCCTGCTGGCCGGCCTTCTCGTCCGGGGAGTGACCGCATGACCTTCCGCAGAATCGTCGACGACCTCACCGGCCGTTCGCACCACCAGCTGACCGACCTGCTCACCGCCCAACTGGACGCGGCGGTCGAGGGGGTGGGGCTGGCCTCCGCGATGTCCGACGGCACCCTCACCCCCGCCGAGGCGCGCGGTGCCATGGTGGAGGTCGAGCACCGGGGCGACACCGGACGGGCCCGGCTCGTCGCCGAACTCGCCGTCACCCTGACCACGCCGATCGACCGGGAGGACCTCTACCGCTTCTCCCGCAGCGTGGACGACGTGCTGGACAACCTCCGCGACCTGGTGCGCGAGACCGATCTGTACGGCGCCGAGGGGGACCCCGCCCACCTCCCCGCCCTGGCCGGGGTGGCGGAGGGCCTGACCATGCTGCGCGGCGCGGTCCAGGGGCTGGCCGACCGCCCGGGGGACGTGGACGCGGCCACCTCGGCGGCCCGCAAGGCGGCCGGACAGGTGCGCCGGCACTACCAGGTGGCGATGGCCGAACTGCTCCGGCAGGAGGTCGGCAACGACACCCTCACCCGGCGCGAACTGCTGCGCCGGCTGGACGTCGTGGGGCTGCGCCTGGGGGAGTCGGTGGCCGCGCTCTCGGACGCGATGCTGAAGCGGAGCCACTGATGCGGGGCAGCTGAAGCGGAGTCACTGAAGCGGAGCCACCGGGGCGGAGCCACTGAAGCGGAGCCACTGGGACGCGGACCCTGCGCGGCCCGCCTCAGTGGGCGGTCAGCGTCATCTCGAAGGAGTAGCGCGACGCCCGGTAGAGATGGGACCCGAACTCCACCGGGCGCCCCGCGTCGCCCAGGACCGTGCGCTCCATGGTGAGCAGCGTGCCGCCACGGCCCTCGTCGAGCAGACGGGCCTCGGACGCGGTGGCCTTGCGCGCCCCGATGGTCTGGCGGGCGGTGCGCAGGGAGACCCCGGCCCGCCGGAGCAGCTCGTAGAGCCCGCAGTCGGTGAGCTCCTCCTCGGTCAGCGTCAGCAGATCGGCCGGCAGGTGGTTGCGCAGGACGGCTATGGGCTCGTCGTCGGCGTAGCGCAGGCGGCTCAGCGCCAGGGTGGGCGTGCCGGGCTCGACGGCGAGGGCGGTGGCGACGGCTCCCGTGGCGGGCACCGTCTCCATCGACAGCACCTCGGTGCGCGGGCGTCGCTCGTCCCGCTTGAGGTCCTCGAACAGGCTGGTCAGCTCGACCTGCCTGCGGACGCGGTTGTTGACGACCTGGGTGCCCACGCCGCGCTTGCGCGCGAGGAGTCCCTTGTCGACGAGGTGCTGCATGGCCTGGCGCATCGTCGGGCGGGACAGGCCGAACTTGTCCGCCAGGGCGATCTCGTTCTCCAGCCGCGTGCCGGGCGCCAACGTGCCCGATTCGATGAGCTGTTGGAGCTGCTGCGCTACTTGGAAGTACAGCGGGACCGGACTGCTCCGGTCGATGCTGACCAGCCTGGTGATCGATTCCACGAGGACTCCTTGATGCGTAGTGCCAGGGCTTCAGTATGCCGCACACTTCGACTCAAGCTCAGTACGTATATATGTCAGAACAAACACTTGACCCGTTGTGAGTGCCGAGGATACAAATCAGGGACAGGCATCCACCCTCCTCGAACCGGAGGCATTTGCGCATGCGCATCGGACTCATCGGAACCGGCCGGATCGGCACGTTCCATGCCGAGACCCTGATCGGACTGCCCGCCGTGACGCGGGTCGTCCTCCACGACGCCCTCGCCCGCCAGGCCCACGAACTGGCCGTCAAACTCGGCGCCGACCACGCCCCCGGCCTCGACCAGCTGCTCGACTCCGGACTGGACGGCGTCGTGATCGCCGCCCCCACCGCCGCCCACGCGGATCTCGTCCGGGCCGCCGCCGGCGCCGGACTGCCGGTCTTCTGCGAGAAGCCGATCGCCGGCACGCTCGCGGACACCCGCACCCTGCTGGAGGAGCTGGACCGGGCCGGCGTCCCGCTCCAGGTCGGCTTCCAGCGCCGCTTCGACACCGGCTACGCCGCACTGCGGGACGCCGTCGCCTCCGGCGAACTGGGCTGGATCCACACCGTCCGGGCCTGCACCGCCGACCCCGCACCCCCACCGGCCGGCTATCTGCCCGCCTCCGGCGGGATCTTCCGCGACTGCGCCGTGCACGACTTCGACAGCGTGCGCTGGGTGACCGGCCGCGAGATCGTCGAGGTCAGCGCCACCGGCTCCAACCGGGGCGAGGCGTACTTCACCGAGGCCGGCGACGTCGACACCGCCGCCACCGTCCTCACGCTCGACGACGGCACCCTCGTGACGTGCACCGCCACCCGGTACAACGGCGCCGGCTACGACGTACGGATGGAGGTCGCCGGCTCCGCCGGGACGCTGGCCACGGGCCTCGACCCCCGCGCCCCCCTCCGCTTCACCGAGGGCGGACCACAGCCCGGACCGGTCGCCCACGACGGGTTCCTCAGCCGCTTCCGCGACGCGTACGTCGCCGAGCTGACCGCCTTCACCGAGGTGGCCGCGGGCCGCCGCCCCAGCCCCTGCACGGGTGACGACGCCCTGGCGGCCCTCCTGGTCGCCGAGGCCGCCGACCTCTCCTGCCGCACCGGGCGCCCCGTACGGGTCGAGGAGGCGGGCCGATGATCCGCGTGGCCGGAGCCCCCATCTCCTGGGGCGTGTGCGAAGTCCCCGGCTGGGGACACCAGATGGGACCGGGCCGGGTGCTGGAGGAGATGGCCGCCGCCGGCCTCGCCGCCACCGAGTTCGGGCCCGAGGGCTTTCTGCCGCAGGCCCCCGAGGCCCGCACCGCCCTGCTCGCCGAGCACGGGCTCACCGCCGTCGGCGGCTTCGTGCCCGTCGTCCTCCACGACCCCGGCGTCGACCCGCTGCCCGAGGTCCGGCGCGCCCTGGCCGGATTCGGGTCCGCCCGGACCCTGGTCCTGGCCGCCGCCACCGGATCCGACGGCTACGACGCCCGGCCCGAACTCACCGCACGGCAATGGGAAGCGCTGCTGGCCAACCTCGACCGGATCGCCGCCCACGCGGTGGAAGAGGGCGTCACCGCCACCCTGCACCCGCACATCGGCACCCTGGTCGAGGGCCCCGACGAGGTCGAACGCGTCCTCACCGGCAGCACCGTGCCCCTCTGCCTGGACACCGGCCACCTGCTGGCCGGCGGCTGCGACCCCGTGGACCTGGCCCGGCGCGCCGCCGACCGCATCGCCCACGTCCACCTCAAGGACGTCGACGCCGCCCTCGCCGAACGCGTCCGCGCCGGACGGACCACCTACACCGAAGCCGTCCGCACCGGCCTCTACCGGCCACTGGGCCGGGGCGACGTGGACATCGCCGCGATCACCGCCGCCCTGGACGCCGCCGGCTACACCGGCTGGTACGTGCTCGAACAGGACACCGTCCTCGACGCCGAACCGGCCCCCGGCGAAGGCCCGCTGGCCGACGTCCTCGCCTCGCTGGCACACCTGCGCGAGGTGACGGCGTGACGACGCGGGACGGCGCGCCCGAGGTGCTGGTCATGGGCCGGCTCGGGGTGGACCTCTACCCGCTCCAGCAGGGGGTGGGCCTCGCCGACGTCGAGACGTTCGGCAAACACCTGGGCGGCAGCGCGGCCAACGTGGCGGTCGCCGCCGCCCGGCACGGCCGCCGCACCGCCCTGATCAGCCGCACCGGGCAGGACCCCTTCGGGGACTACCTCCGGGCCGAACTGGTCCGTTACGGGGTCGACGCCGCCCGGGTCGCCCCGGTCGCCGGTCCCCCCACGCCCGTCACCTTCTGCGAGGTCTTTCCCCCCGACGACTTCCCGATCTGGTTCTACCGCCCGCCCGGCACCCCGGACCTGCGCATCCGCCCCGAGGACCTGGACCCGGACGAGGTGCGCGCGGCCGGACTGCTCTGGATCACCGGCACCGGACTCTCGGCCGAACCCAGCGCCTCGGCCCACCGCGCCGCCCTGGCGGCACGCGACCGGTCCGGGATCACCGTGCTCGACCTCGACCACCGTCCCGCGCTCTGGCCGTCCCCGCAGGACGCCGGGCCCGCGCTGCGGTCCGCGCTGGCCGGCGCCACCGTCGCCGTCGGCAACCTCGACGAGTGCGAGGCGGCCGTCGGCGAACGGGACCCGGAGGCCGCGGCGGACGCCCTGCTGGCCGCCGGGGTCGACCTGGCCGTGGTCAAACGAGGACCCGAGGGCGTGCTGGCACGCACCGCGCGGGAACGGGTCGTGGCCGCCCCGCACCCGGTCCGCGTCGTCAACGGCCTCGGAGCGGGCGACGCCTTCGGCGGAGCCCTCTGCCACGGCCTCCTGGCGGGCTGGCCCCTGGAGCGGACCGTCCGCTTCGCCAACGCCGCGGGCGCCTTCGTCGCGGGACGGCTCTTCTGCGCCCCCGACATGCCGACTACTCCCCAGGTGGAGGACATGATGGAACACGCCCGGACCCCCGAAGCGGCACCGCATGCGTGACGGAGCGCTGCACACCCTGATGGAGACCCGCGCCCGGCGGCCCGAGGCGATCCCGGAAGCCGCACGGCGGCGCCGCCGCCGCCCGATGATCGGGCCCACGGGCCGGCTGATGCTCGTGGCGGCCGACCACCCGGCCCGGGGCGCCCTCGCCGTCCGCGACCGGCCCGACGCCATGGCCAACCGCGCCGACCTCCTCGACCGGCTGCTGACCGCGCTGGAACGCCCGGGTGTGGACGGGGTGCTCGGCACCCCCGACGTCCTGGAGGACCTGCTGCTGCTCGGCGCCCTGGAGAACAAGGTGGTCATCGGGTCGATGAACCGGGGCGGTGTGCCCGGCACCGTCTTCGAGATGGACGACCGGTTCACCGCGTACGACGCGGAGGCCATCGCCGCGATGGGCTTCGACGCGGGGAAGATGCTCCTGCGCATCGACCCGTCCGACCCGGCCACCGCCTCGACCCTGGCCGGCTGCGCGGACGCCGTCTCCTCCCTGGCCGACCACAGGCTCACGGCGCTCGTCGAGCCGTTCTGGGTCAGGCGCGGAGCGGACGGCCGGGCGGTCAACGACCTGCGGCCCGAGGCCATGATCCGGGCCCTGGCCATCGCCCAGGGGCTCGGCCGCACCTCCGCCTACACCTGGCTGAAGGTGCCCGTGGTCGACCACATGGAAGCGGTCATGGAGGCGTCGACCCTCCCCGCGCTCCTCCTCGGCGGAGACCCCCCGGGCACCCCCGAGGAGACGTACGCCGCCTGGGAGAAGGCGCTCCGGCTCCCCACCGTGCGCGGCCTGGTCGCGGGCCGCTCGCTGCTCTACCCGCCCGACGACGACGTGGCCGCGGCGGTGGACACCGCCGTCGGCCTGCTGTGAGAGGAGACGCCATGGACGGCCATCAGGTCGCGGGGAGCACCGCGCACGGCCCGTGGACCGTGGACACCGGCATGCGGCACACCGGCCTCCGGGTGCTGGAACTCCCGCCCGGCGGCTCGCAGTCCTTCGCCACCGGGGAACGCGAGGCGGTCGTGGTGCCGCTGAGCGGTTCCTGCGTGGTGCGCTGCGGGGCGGGAAGCGCCGAACTGGCGGGGCGCACCGACGTCTTCGCCGGGGTCACCGACTTCGCGTACGTGCCCCGGCGCGGCGAAGCCGTCGTCAGCAGCGCGTCGGGGGGCCGCTTCGCGGTGGCGAGCGGCACCGCGCGGCGGGACCTGCCGTTCCGCCGCGGACCCGCCGAGGAGGTGCCGGTCGAGACGCGCGGCACGGGCTCCTGCCGCCGGCAGGTCAACAACCTGGCGAGCGCGGACGGCTTCGCGTGCGACCGGCTGATCGTGGTGGAGGTCCTCACCCCGGACGGCAACTGGTCCAGCCACCCCCCGCACAAGCACGACGAGCACACCGCCGACGAGTCGGAGCTGGAGGAGATCTACTACTTCGAGATCGGGCGCGGCGGCTTCGGCCAGCACCGCCTCGGCGGCAGTGCGCCCGGCCCCGCCGGGGAGACCGCCGAGGTCCGCACCGGCGACGTGGTGCTGGTCCCGCGCGGCTGGCACGGCCCCTCCGCCGCGCTCCCCGGCTATCCGATGTACTACCTCAACGTGATGGCCGGCCCGCACGACGAGCGCGCCTGGCGCATCACCGACGACCCGGCGCACGCCTGGGTCCGTGACACCTGGGCCGCCTCCCCGGCGGCCACCCCCTCCGCGGAAGGAGCGGCATGATCCGGCTCACCGTCGCCCAGGCACTGGTCCGCTTCCTCGTCGCCCAGCACACCGAACGCGACGGCGTCGAACGCCGCCTGTTCGCCGGCTGCTTCGGCATCTTCGGCCACGGCAACGTGGCGGGCATGGGCCAGGCCCTCTGGGAGAACCGCGACCTGACGTACTACCAGGCGCGCAACGAACAGGCCATGGTGCACACCGCCGCCGCCTACGCCCGGATGACCGACCGGCTCTCGACGTTCGCCTGCACCGCCTCCGTCGGACCCGGGTCCACCAACATGATCACCGCCGCGGCCGGCGCCACCATCAACCGGCTGCCCGTGCTGCTCCTGCCCGGGGACACCTTCGCCACGCGCGTCGCCGAACCGGTGCTCCAGCAGCTGGAGGCGCCCTGGGCGGGCGATGTGAGCGTCAACGACGCCTTCCGGCCCGTCTCCCGGTACTTCGACCGCGTCGTCCGCCCCGAACAGCTCGTCGGCGCCGCCCTGGCGGCCGTGCGCACGCTTACCGATCCGGCGGACACCGGCGCGGTGACCCTCGCGCTGCCCCAGGACGTGCAGGCGGAGGCCCACGACTGGCCGGAGGAGTTCCTGGCCCACCGGGTCTGGCGGATCGACCGGCCGGTCCCGCAGCCCGGGGTGCTCGCGGACGCGGTGCGCCTGATCCGCGCGGCCCGCCGCCCCCTCGTCGTGGCCGGGGGCGGAGTCGTCTACGCGGGCGCCACCGAGGCCCTGGACGCCTTCGCCCGCGCCACCGGAATCCCGGTCGCGGAGACCCAGGCCGGCAAGGGAGCCCTCCGGTACGGCCACCCCTGCGCCGTCGGCGCCGTCGGGCACACGGGCACGACGGCGGCCGACGCGCTGGCCCGGGAGGCCGATCTGGTGATTGGCGTCGGCACCCGCTACAGCGACTTCACGACCGCCTCGCACACCCAGTTCGCCGACCCCGGCGTCCGCTTCCTCAACATCAACGTCGCCCGGCTGGACGCCGTCAAGCACGCCGGACTGGCCATGGTCGCGGACGCCCGGACCGCGCTGGAGGCGCTGACCGACGCCCTCGCGGACTGGGAGGTCCCCCCGGAGCGCCGCGCCCGCACGGCCGCCCTCGTGCGGGACTGGGACGCCGTCGTGGACGCCGCCCACCACCGGGGCCACACGCCGAAACCCGCGCAGACCGAGGTGGTCGGTGCCGTCAACGAGGCGGCGGGCGAGGACGGCGTGGTGGTCTGCGCCGCCGGATCGCTCCCCGGCGACCTGCACCGGCTCTGGCGGCCGGCCGATCCGAAGCAGTACCACGTCGAGTACGGGTACTCCTGCATGGGCTACGAGATCGCCGGGGGCCTCGGGGTGAAGCTCGCCGCTCCGGAGCGCGAGGTCTTCGTCCTGGTGGGCGACGGTTCCTATCTGATGATGGCCCAGGAACTGCTGACGGCCGTCTCCGAAGGGGTCAAACTCGTCGTCGTCCTCGTCCAGAACCACGGCTTCGCCTCGATCGGCGCGCTCTCCGAGACCGTCGGAGCACCCCGCTTCGGCACCTGGTACCGCTACCGCGACACGGGGACCGGCGCGCTGGACGGCGACCGGCTGCCCGTCGATCTGGCGGCGAACGCGGCGAGCCTGGGCGCGGACGTCCTGCGGGTGACCACGATCGGGGAACTGCGGGACGCCCTCCGCGACGCACGGGCCTGCGACCGGAGCACGGTGATCCACATCGAGACGGACCCGCTGGCACCCTCCCCGTCCTCCGGGGCGTGGTGGGACGTGCCGGTCGCCGAGGTGTCGCGGGCGCCGGAGACCGAGGCGGCCCGGGAGGCGTACACGAAGGCCAAGTCCGGCCAGCGGCCCTACCTCTGAGGGGTGCGGGCGCTGCGGGCCAGGGAGTGCGTGCCGGGCGTCGCCGAGCGGGCGGGACGTTCACCACACGCCCTACACGGCTCGCAGCGCCCGGGGCCCGTCCGGACCGGGGCGGTCGCCCACGAGCGCCGGCAGTTCCGTGAGCGCGGTGATCTGGACGTCCGCGCTCTCCCGTACGTCGGGGTGCTCCGCCCACCAGTGGCCGTACGGGCCCCGGCGCAGATGGGCGGCGAGAAGGCCGCAGGACCGGGCCGGGAACAGGTCGTCCGCCGGGTGGTCGCCCACGTACAGCGTCGCGGAGGGGGCGGCCCCCGAGACCTCCAGGACGCGGGCGAAGAACTCCGGATCCGGTTTGGCGACGCCCCATTCCTCCGAGGTGACGACGAGGTCCGCCGGCAGGTCGAGGGCGCGCAGCAGGTCCCCCGCACGGGCCGTGCCGTTGCCGGCGACGACCACGCGCACGCCCAGGGAGCGGAGTTCGGCCAGGGCCGGGCGGACGTCGGGGTAGAGGTCGGACTCGTCCAGGTACTCCCCGCGGCCGGCCGCCGCCCTGGCCCGGGCGGCCTCCGCGACGTCCATGCCGGGGCGCAGCAGCCCCAGCGCGTCGGCCCCGTCGCCGCCCCGGACGACCGAGGCGCCGACCAGGGCGCTCAGCGTGTGCGGCGGGACGCCGAGCCAGTCGGCCCAGGACGCCCAGTAGCGGTCGTCGCGGACGAGGGTCTCACCGATGTCGAAGACGATCGTTTCCATCACCGGACCGACCCTACGGCTCCGCCGCCGCCGAACGCCCGAGGCGCCAGGGGGCGCGGTGACGCGTGGGCCGTACGGCCGAGGGGCCGTGGCGGGGAACCCGGGGGCGCGGCCCGCGCGTTCCGCGACACCGGGGGCACCCGGCCCGGCGCCGGTACCGCGCGTTCCGCAACGCCGACGCCGCGCGATTCGGGTAACGCCGACGACGCCCCGCCCGGCCCCCCATGACCTGCGGCGAGATCCGGCCCGTCACCGGACGACTACCCGCTCGTATGCTCGGTTCATGACCGATCCCCAGCGCGGACGCCCCACGACCAACTCCATGCGACGTGCCCTCAAGCGTGCCAGAGACGGTGTCGCCCTCGACGCGGCCGAGGCCGCCGTCCTGCTCCAGGCGCGCGGCGACGATCTGACGGATCTCACCGCGTCGGCCGCCCGGGTCCGCGACGCGGGCCTGGAAGCGGCGGGCCGGCCCGGCGTCATCACCTACTCCCGCAAGGTCTTCATCCCGCTGACGCGGCTCTGCCGCGACACGTGCCACTACTGCACCTTCGTCACCGTGCCCGGCAAACTGCGGCGCGCGGGCCACGGGATGTTCCTGTCGCCCGACGAGGTCCTGGAGATCGCGCGCCAGGGTGCGGCGATGGGGTGCAAGGAGGCGCTGTTCACGCTCGGGGACCGGCCGGAGGACCGCTGGCCGGAGGCGCGGGAGTGGCTGGAGGCGGAGGGGTACGACGACACCCTCGCGTACGTCCGGGCCATGGCGATCCGGGTCCTGGAGGAGACCGGGCTGCTGCCGCACCTCAACCCCGGGGTGCTGACGTGGACCGACCTCCAGCGGCTGAAGCCCGTCGCCCCGTCCATGGGCATGATGCTGGAGACGACGGCGACCCGGCTGTGGTCCGAGCCGGGCGGGCCGCACTACGGCTCACCGGACAAGGAGCCCGCCGTGCGGCTGCGGGTGCTTGAGGACGCGGGGCGGTCCAACGTCCCGTTCACCACCGGCGTCCTGATCGGGATCGGCGAGACGTACGAGGAGCGCGCCGACGCCCTCTTCGAACTGCGCCGCACCGCCCGCGCCTACCACGGCATCCAGGAAGTCATCGTGCAGAACTTCCGGGCCAAGCCGGACACGGCGATGCGGGCCATGCCGGACGCGGAGCTGGAGGAGCTGGCGGCGGCCATCGCGGTGGCCCGGCACATCCTCGGGCCGTCCGCCCGCATCCAGGCCCCGCCGAACCTGGTGGACTCGGAGTACGCGCTGATCGTCGGCGCGGGCATCGACGACTGGGGCGGGGTCTCGCCGCTCACCCCCGACCATGTGAACCCCGAGCGCCCCTGGCCCCACATCGATGAACTCGCGTCCCGGACGGCCGAGTCCGGCTTCGCACTGCGCGAACGCCTGACCATCTACCCGGAGTTCATCCAGCGGGGCGAGCCCTGGCTCGACCCGCGCCTGCTCCCGCACGTCCGCGCCCTCGCCGACCCGGAGACCGGGCTCGCGAAGGAGGGCGCGATCCCCGTCGGCCTGCCCTGGCAGGAGCCGGACGAGGAGTTCGGCGCCTCCGGCCGCACCGATCTGCACCGCACCATCGACACCGAGGGCCGCACGGGCGACCGCCGCGAGGACTTCGACGAGGTGTACGGGGACTGGGAGGCGCTGCGCGAGGCGGCGGCGCCCGGCATGGTGCCGTCCCGGATCGACGGCGACGTCAGGGCCGCGCTGAGCCGGGCCGCCGACGACCCGACCCGGCTCACCGACGACCAGGCGCTCACCCTGCTCCACGCGGACGGGCCGGCGCTGGACGAGCTGTGCCGGATCGCGGACACGCTGCGCCGGGACGTGGTCGGCGACGACGTCACGTACATCGTCACGCGCAACATCAACTTCACCAATGTCTGCTACACGGGCTGCCGCTTCTGCGCCTTCGCTCAGCGGCGCACCGACGCCGACGCGTACACCCTCTCCCTGGACCAGGTCGCCGACCGGGCCGCGCAGGCGTGGGACGTCGGCGCGGTGGAGGTCTGCATGCAGGGCGGCATCCACCCGGACCTGCCCGGCACGGCGTACTTCGACATCGCGCGGGCGGTGAAGGAGCGCGTGCCCGGCATCCACGTCCACGCGTTCTCCCCGATGGAGGTCGTCAACGGGGCCACCCGCACCGGCCTGTCCATCCGCGACTGGCTCCTCGCCGCGAAGGAGGCCGGGCTCGGCTCGATCCCCGGGACGGCGGCGGAGATCCTGGACGACGAGGTCCGCTGGGTCCTCACCAAGGGCAAACTCCCCACCGCGACGTGGCTGGAGGTCGTCAGGACCGCCCACGAGGTGGGCCTGCGCTCCTCGTCCACGATGATGTACGGCCATGTCGACCAGCCCCGCCACTGGCTCGGCCATCTGCGCACCCTGGCCGCCCTCCAGCAGGAGACCGGCGGCTTCACGGAGTTCGTGACCCTCCCCTTCATCCACACCAACGCCCCCGTCTACCTCGCCGGCATCGCCCGCCCCGGCCCCACCGACCGCGACAACCGCGCCGTCACCGCCATGGCCCGCCTCCTCCTCCACCCCCACATCACCAACATCCAGACCAGCTGGGTCAAGCTCGGCACCGAGGGCGCCGCCGAAATGCTCCGCTCCGGCGCCAACGACCTGGGCGGCACCCTCATGGAGGAGACCATCTCCCGCATGGCCGGCTCCGGTTACGGCTCCTACCGCTCCGTCCAGGACCTCATTGCCATCGCCGACCTCGCCGGCCGCCCGGCGAAGCCCCGGACGACCCTCTACGGCGAAGTCCCCGAGGAACGCGTCGCGGCGGCGACGGCCTCCGACGGCCACCTCCCGGAACTGCTGCCGGTGCTGCCGCAGTAGGTGCCGCGCCCCGTCCCGTTCGCCGCCTCCTTCACTCACCCGGGTGAAGGAGGCGGCGAACGCCCGTGACGCGACAGGCTCCGGCATATGCTCCCGGCATGAACCGGCCCGGGGTGCGCAGGACGCGCCCCGGGGCTCGATCCGCCGGAGGAATCCGCATGGTCAGCTCGCCCCACGAGGCGATGCACCGCATCTTTCAGGAGTACCCGGGACTCTTCTCCCGCGTATCGGAGTTATTGGGCCTCACCCTCGCCACCCCCACCTCCGTCTCGGTCATACCGACCGACCTCACCGAGAACCGCCCGTTGGAACGACGCGTGGACACCTTGCTGCGGTTTGACGCGAAGGGCGGTGAGTCCTTCCTCCTGGCTGTCGAGGCCCAGGGGAAGAGGGACGAGGACAAGCCCGCGAGCTGGGCGTACTACCTCTCGTACCTGTACACGAAGTACCGGACCCCGCCGCTCCTGCTGGTCGTGTGCCAGGACAGGAGGACTGCCGAGTGGGCGTCCCGGGCGGTCCCCATCGGGCCCCGTCAGTGGCCGGCGCTCACCCTGCGCCCCCTGGTGGCGGGCCCGCACAACATGCCGGTGATCACCGACGTGGCCGAGGCCCGCAAGGACCTCGTCCTGACCACGCTGGCCGCGATCACACACGCGGCCGATCCGGACATCGGTGCCATACTGAAGACGCTCTCGACCGCTCTGCGAGACACACCTGAAGTCATCGCCGATCCCCTCGTCGAACTCACCGCACAGGGCCTGGGCACCCGCCCGGCCGCGCAACAGTGGAGGAACCTGGTGGCCGTGGACCTCTCCTTCTACAAGTCCGCCCTCTCCGAGGAGATCCGCGACGAGGGCCGTTCGGAAGGCCGTTCGGAGGGCCGTGTCGAAGGCATGGCCCAGAGCATCCTGCTCCTGCTCGCCCACGCGGGTGTCGACGTCCCGGACGCGGCCCGGGAGCGGATCATGTCCTGTGCGGACATCGACACCCTCAACCGCTGGCTTCTGCGGGCCCCGACGGCCGCGTCCGTGGAGGACGTCTTCGTCGGGGACGCGGCGTCCGAAGGCTGAGGGGCCCGGGGGCGGTCAGCCCACCAGGAGGTCGCTCTTCAGGGCGCGGAGGGTCTTGGCGTCGAGGCCGAGGGCCTCCTTCTCGTAGGTGGTGAAGGAGCCGAAGGCCCGGGAGACCTCGTCGAAACCGGAGTTGAGGTAGGCGGGGCGCACGTCGAGCAGCGGCTTGTACGCCGCGGCCTGGGCCGCCGGCATCGCGGCGAGTGCCGCCGCGTTCGCCTCGGCGCGGTAGTCGTTGGAGGCCAGGTAGTCCGCCATGACGGTGGAGCGCGGCACGCCGAGCGCGGTGAGCAGGGCGGCGTTGGCCCAGCCGGTGCGGTCCTTGCCGGCCGTGCAGTGGAAGACGACGGCGCGGGAGCGGTCGTCGCCCAGACCGGCGAAGACGGTGCGGTACGCGGCCTTCGCGGAAGCGCCGCTGACCATGAACTTCTCGCCGTCGGCCATCATGGTCTCGGCCTCGGCCGCCGTGGACGGCATGGCCGTGAAGGTCGGGGAGCCCGCCAGAACGTCCGCGACGACGGGCTTGGCACCCGCCGGGACGCGGTCGGGGGCGGCCGTGCGCTCGGACTCCGTGCGCAGGTCGAAGACCGTACGGATGGAGAGCCGCCGCAGCTTCGCCAGATCGGCCGGCGTCAGCCGGTCCAGCGCGTCGGAGCGGTAGACCTCGCCCATCTTCACCCAGTGCCCGTCCGTGGTGCGGTAGCCGCCCGCGTCCCGGAAATTGACCGCCCCCTCCAGCCGGATCAGCCGGTCGGCCAGGTGCAGCGCACCGCCGTGCGCGGGCACCAGGTCGAACCACTGCCGGTCCGAGGCGGGCAGCCCGCGGACGGTCACGCGCCCCGTCGCGCCGCCCGAGGCGACCGTACGCCCGCCCGCCCGCACGGTCACGTGCCGTACGCCGGGGGCCTTCCACTCCACCGTGTAGGAGCCGTCGTCCCGCGCGGTCACCGTGGCCGCCGTGAAGGGGATGCGGCCGTGCGAGGCGGCGGGGGAGTGCGGGGCGGCGGTCGCGGCCGTCGGGGCCGCGAGGCCGGCCAGGAGGGCGGCGGCCAGGGCGAGGGAGGAGGCCCTGACACGAGTCATCTGCGTCATGGAGCGATGCTCGAAGGGGCGCGTGTGGACGGGCCGAACCACGTGTGAACGGGGCGCGAAGCCATGGGCAACAGCACGGGCGCCGGCCGCGCCGAAGGCCCCCCGCACCCCCTCAAAGACGACCCTGGGGACGTCCGTCCACATTCCTACGCGTACCCGCTCCGCCCCCTCAACCGCGCGTCCCTGTTCGATTACAGTGCTGCGCAGCCAGCGCGCGGCCGGTGCGCCGGCGCGGCGGACGTACTCGGAACCGGACGACGGGGAGGCGCACGGTGGGCTCAGCGGGTGCGGCCGTCTGGGGGCGCGCGGAGCAGCAGGACTTCCGCAGCCGGGTACGGGGGACGCTGCTCGGCGGCGCGGTCGGGGACGCGCTCGGGGCGGGGGTCGGCGGGCTGACGCTGGAGGAGATCCGGGAGGCCCACGGCCCGGACGCCGTGAGCGACTTCGGGTCCGCGCACGGGGCCAGGGGCTCGGTCACGGCGGTCACCCAGCTCACCCTGTTCACCGTCGACGGGCTGATCCGCGCCCAGGTGCGCCGCGACACCGGCGCCTGGCATCCGCCCACCGATGTGCACCAGGCCCATCTGCGCTGGGCGGCCACCCAGCACGACTGGGGGCCCGACGAGCGGCGCAAGGACAACGGCTGGCTGGCCGGGCAGGAGTGGCTGTACAGCAGGCGCGCACCCACCCGGGAGTGCCTGAACGGCTTCGGCGACACCGTCATGGGCACCCTGGACCAGCCCAAGCACCCCGCCGCCCACGACTCCGCCGCCCTCACCCGCTCCGCGCCCTTCGGGCTGCTGGTCGGCTGGGAGGCGCAGCTCGTCTTCCAACTGGCCGTCGAGTGCGCCGCGCAGACCCACGGACACCCCACCGCGCTGCTGGCCTCCGGCGCCCTCGCCGTCGTCGTGCACGGCCTGGCCCGGGGCGAGACCCTCGACGGTTCCGTGCAGCACGCGCTCGGGCTGCTCGCCGAGCGGCCCGGCCACGAGCCCGTCACCGAGGCGCTCCAGCAGGCGCTGGGCCTGGTCCGCCAGGGCATCCCCGGCCCCGCGCTCATCGAGTCGCTGGGCACCGAGGACTCCGCCGAGACGGTCCTGGCCATCGCGGTGTACTGCGCGCTCGTCGGTGAGGACGTCCGGCACGGCCTCAGGCTGGCGGTGAACCACGGCGGACCGTCCTCCGCCACGGCGTCCCTGTGCGGGGCGCTGCTCGGCGCCCTGCACGGCGAGACCGCCCTGCCCCCGGCCTGGCTCGCGGAACTGGAGGGACGCGCCACGCTCCTGGAACTCGCGGACGACTTCGCGATGGAGATGACCCAGGGGGCTGCCCTGCACAGCCCCTCCGCCGCCGCCCCGGCCTGGCTGGCCCGCTACCCGCGCGGCTGACGGGGGTACGCGCGGCGGGGGCGTCCCCGTACGCGTACCCCCGCCGCTCAGTCCTTGACCGTGCGCGCCGTCCCCGTCGCTCAGTCCTTCACCGTGCGGGCCGTCTCCGCCGCGTCCGGGCCGCCCTGGGCCGGGACGGCGGCGGCCGCGCCGGTGGCCGGGGGCTCGCCGACCGCGTTGATCCGCTCGATGATCGCGTCGCGTTCCGGGGTGTCCTCCGGCTTGATCAGGCCGACCAGGACGTAGAGGACGAGCGAGATCGCCAGGGGCAGGGCCACCTGGTACTGGAGCGCCACATCCGTCTTCACCGAACCGTCCAGTTCGTAGTTGGTGAAGTAGAAGGCCAGCAGACCCGCCGCCCAGCTGGTGAGGGCCGCCGTCGGACCGGACTTCCGGAAGCTGCGGAGCAGCCCCAGCATGAACGGGATCGCGATCGGGCCCATGAGACCGGCGACCCACTTGATGACGACCGAGATGATGTCCTTGAACGTCGGGGAGTTGATCTGCGTCGCCAGGGCCATGGACAGCCCCAGGAAGCCGAGCGTCGACAGCCGGGCGGCCAGCAGCCCGGCGCGGTTGCTCCAGTCGCGGGCGGCCTTGGAGAAGACCGGCGCGATGTCCCGGGTGAAGACCGCGGAGATCGCGTTGGCGTCCGAGGAGCACATCGCCATGGTGTGCGAGAAGAACCCGACGACGACCAGGCCCAGCAGACCGTGCGGCAGCAACTGCTCGGTCATCAGCGCGTAGCTGTCGGAGGCGTCCGGCTTCTGCGCGTCGACCAGCAGCGGGGCGCACCACATCGGGAAGAAAAGGACCGTCGGCCAGACCAGCCAGAGCACGGCGGAGAGCCGGGCGGAGCGGGTCGCGGAGGCGGCGCTGTCCGTGGCCATGTAGCGCTGGGCCTGGTTCCACATGCCGCCGTTGTACTCGAAGGTCTTGATGAACAGGTACGCCAGCAGGAAGGTCGTGGTGTACGGTCCGGCCGTCGGGTCCGCATGGCCCTCGGGCAGCTTGTCCCAGACCGTCCACAGGGTGCTGAAGCCGTCGAGCTCGCTCATCGCGGTGACGAGCATCGCCAGTCCGGCGAGGAGCTGGATGACGAACTGGCCTAGCTCGGTGAGCGCGTCCGCCCACAGTCCGCCGACCGTGCAGTAGACGGCGGTGATGAGGCCGGTGATGAAGATGCCCTGGGTGAGCGAGATGCCGGTGAAGACGGACAGCAGAGTGGCGATGGCCGCCCATTTGGCGCCGACGTCCACGATCTTCAGCAGCAGGCCGGACCAGGCGAGCGCCTGCTGGGTGGGGACGTTGTAGCGGTTCTTGAGGTATTCGAGCGGCGAGGCGACGTGCAGCCGCGAGCGCAGCCGGTTGAGCCGGGGCGCGAAGAGCTGGGCGCCGATGCCGATGCCGATGGCGATCGGCAGTGACCAGGTCACGAACGACGTGACGCCGTACTGGTAGGCGATGCCGGCGTATCCGGTGAACATGACCGCGCTGTAGCCGGACATGTGGTGCGAGATGCCGGACAGCCACCACGGCATCTTGCCGCCCGCGGTGAAGAAGTCGCTGACGTTGTCGACACGTTTGTGGGACCAGAGCCCGATCGCGATCATCACGCCGAAGTAGCCGATGAGCACGACCCAGTCGAGACTGTTCATGTGCCCCCTCCTGGGGTCCGCCTTGTGAACGGGGACGCACTTCGTCAGTACGACCGCTCAGCGGGGCCCCCGTGCGGGAGCGGGGACATCGGGGATTGAACCGTCTGCCCGGGGCCTCGGTCAAGAGATCCATCGGTCAGAGATGTGAACCGCGATCAGCAAGACGAACGATTTTACGCTTTCTTGACCCTCGGGGGCGTTGTCGTGAACGTGACGGGAGCCACACGATGAGCGGGCACTTCGTCAGGCTGCCCGAGAACGCCGATGACACAGAGAAGGGCACGGAGAAGACCGCACGGGATGCGGGTCCCGTGCGGTCGAGAAGGAGGGGAGGCGCCGCTGTCGAACCGGGGTCAGCGCATCAGCTCGCCCGCGTTGACCAGCAGGGACTGCCCGGTGATCGCCCTCGACCGGTCGGAGGCCAGGAAGACGACGGCCTCCGCCACGTCCCCGTCCGTGGCCAGGTCCGGAAGCGCCATGCGCTCCGTCAGCCTCCCCAGCACCTCGGCCTCGGGCACGCCCTCGGTGTGCGCGGTGAACCGGACGTACGCCTCCACCGGAGGCCCCCACATCCATCCGGGCAGCACCGTGTTCACCCGGATCCGGTGCGGGCCGAACTCCTGGGCCATCGAGTACACCGCCGAGGTCAGCGCCCCCTTGGATGCCGCGTACGCCGCCTGCCGCACCTGCGTCGGCGCGGCCACCGCCGACTGCGTCCCGATCACGACGACCGAACCGCCCCGCTCCTTGAGCGCCGGCAGGCAGGCCCGGGTCATCCGCAGGGTGCCGAGAAGGTTCACGTCCACGACCCCCTTCCAGGTGTCCAGGTCCGCGTCCTCGACGCCCCCGAAGTAGCTGTCCCAGGCCGCCACGTGGACCACCGCGTCGATCCGCCCGAACCGCTCGGCCGCCAGCGCCGCCAGCGCCTCGCACTGGGCCGCCTCCGTGATGTCGGTCGCCCGGTACGCGGTCTGCCGCCCCGAAGGGTCGATCTCCTGGGCCGACTTCACCAGATTCGCCTCGGTGCGCGCCCCGAGGACCGCGTTGCCGCCGTCCCGGACGACCGCCGCCGCGATCCGATGGCCGAGTCCGGCGCCGACCCCCGACACGACGACGGTCTTCCCCGTGAGCAACATCGGTGCCTCCCGGCTCTGGCAGTTCTTCTGACGGGGCGTCAGAGTAGGTCCCTCCGGCGGAGGACGGAAGGGGAACGAACGTCATGGGCGAAGGAACGCGCAGCGACACGTACGCCGAGCTGGCCGCGCGGGGGCCGTACGGGGTGCACCCCGGGCACGCGCTGATCACCCTGGTGGAACCGCACCCGGGCCACGAGTACGCGTACAACCGCTGGTACGAGGACGACCACTACTACGCGGGCGCGATGGCGATGCCCTGGATGTTCGCCGGGCGCCGCTGGGTCGCCACCCGTGAACTCCAGGAGCTGCGCTACCCGCAGGAGTCCGCGATCGCTCGGCCGGTCGGCGCCGGCTGCTACCTGTCCACGTACTGGGTGACGGACGGGCGCTACGACGAGCACATGAAGTGGACCGTCGCCATCAACAAGCGGCTGAACCGGGACGGGCGGGTCTACCAGGACCGCACCCATGTCTTCACCGCGTTCCAGGACCACGAGGCGACGGTCTACCGCGACGGGGCCGCCGGGCCGCGCGACTACCACGCGCTCGACCACCCGTACCGGGGACTGGTGCTGGAGGTGATCGACGCGGAAGGGCCCGAGCAGCGGGCCGACCTGCTGGAGTGGCTGCGCTGCCGGCATCTGCCGAAGCGGCTGCACGGTTCGCCCGCCGCGATGGTCACCGTCTTCCGCCCGACCCCGCTGCCGGGGGACCGGATGACCTATGTGAAGCAGGTCGAGGGCGTCGACACCCGGCTGACACTGCTCTGGTTCCTCCAGGAGGACCCGAGGGCATGCTGGGCGGAGCATTTCGCCGGGCTCGACGCGGTGGTGGCGGAAGGGGGGCTGGGGCGGGTGGAACTGGTCGCGCCGTTCATCCCGACCGTGCCGGGCACGGACCGGTATGTGGATCAGCTGCGCTGAATCCGGTCACCCTCGGGGGGCGAGGGGGTGAGGGGTTCCCGGGATGCGGAAAGCCCCCTCGGCCAGGACGGCGGGCCGGACGAGAGGGCTGCCGACAGCACTGGGATCAGTGCGGCGTCGTTCCTTCGGGAAGGCATCGGTCAGGCGTCGACGGCGTCCTTGGCGACCTCGCGCACGAACGCGTTCCAGCTGCCGGGGACGAAGGTGAGCGAGGGGCCCTCGGGCGCCTTCGAGTCACGCACGGCGATGGCCTGCACAAGGGGGGACCTGACCTCGACGCAGGCGCCGTTGCCCCCGGAATAGGACGACTTCGTCCAGTTGTCCGTAGCACCCTGACGAATAGCCATGTTCACTCCGGTTCGAAGAGTTGGTGTGAGCGCCAGCGGAATTCCGTTGGCGTGATCGACGCTACTCGCCAAACTCTGTGAGTGAAGGGGCCGTTCACTCGACCGGATGGTATGCACCAGGCAACTCTTCCGCTGCGAGGTGGCGACGGTGTACCGTGCCGTCGCCCCACTCGTAACATCGTTCATTCCGTGCATACCGGACTTTGGGGGCCGGTCGGTTTACGCGGCCGGCCGGAGGGAAATCACTCCACGCCCGCGCGGGTGTACTCCTTCGCGATGCCGTCGATGAAATCCCGCGTCTGTTCCGCATTCAGCGCCTGGGCGCGCAGGTGCTCGTACATGACGCTGTAGCGCTGGACGTCGTTGCCCTTTTCCAGGTACAGGTCGCTGGTGACGCCCTCGATATAGACGACACTGGAATCCGCGGCGTCCGGGAATTCGAGAATGGCGTACTGCCCGTTGATGCCCGGGTGGGCGCCCATGTCGAACGGCAGGACCTGGACCGTCACATGCGGCAGGTGCGACAGCTCCACCAGGTGTTCCAACTGCTCGATCATCACCTGCTTGCTGCCGACCCGCCGGCGCAGCGCGGACTCGTCGATGACCGCCCAGAGCCGCAGCGGGTTCTCGGGCGCGCTGATCCGGTCCTGGCGGCGCAGCCGGACGCTGACGCGCTTGTCGATGTCGGACTGCGGGGCCTCCGGCAGCGCGCCCTTGATCACGGCCTCGGCGTACTGCCGGGTCTGGAGCAGCCCCGGAACGATCTGCGGTTCGTACACCCGCAGCGAGTCCGCGTCGGTCTCCAACCCGATGTAGACGCTGTACGGGATGTCGCCGAAGGCGTGCCACCAGCCCTGCTGGCGGGAGTCCTTGGCCATCTGCATGAGCGAGTCGACGACGCGGTGGTCCGCGACCTCGTACACCCCGCAGAGATCGCGGACGTCGCGCTGGCTGATCGAACGGCGGCCGTTCTCCAGGCGGCTGATCTTGGACTGCGAGACGAGCAGGCGCTCGGCGACCTCCTCGGCCGTCATGCCCTTGATCTCGCGCAGTCTGCGCAGTTCCTGACCCAGCCGGCGTCGTCGGACGGTGGGATTGACGTTGGACGGCACGGAAACGGCACCTCCGCCTGTGTAGCTGTGCGTATCTACTGCTGAGCAGATTGCCACCACCGGCCCCGGCCGCGCTGGGAAACGGCCACACACAGCGACGCGGGGCAGCCGGTGGTACCGGCTGCCCCGCGCTTGGTGCGGCTCCCGAACCGGGTCTTTGGGGACGGCGGCGCGGCGGTATGCGGTTGGTGCTGGTGGTGCGTGCTGACCGGTCCTCAGTGGACCGCGGTGTGGGCCATGCTGTCGCGGCGTGACTGCGACTGCACTTGCTGGTGCAACGGAACACCGGCCGCCTGGTTGCGACGCGGCTGCGCGACCGCCCCGTTCTGGACGTCCATCACGGCGTGCGCCACGAGACCGCCCATCGGGTCGTGCCGGATCAGGTCCCGGAGCCGGGAGCGCGAGGAGCGCCCCTCGTTCCCGGGGTACAGGTGCTTGCCGAGACCGACCGCGTGGGCCAGCGCGGCGAGCGCCGCGGTCCGCGGGTCCGGCGGTACACCGGTGCGGATCGCACTGTCCAGCCGGGCCCTGATGTCCCGGCTGATCGCCGTGTCCGTCGCCTGGTAGCGAGTCGTCGGCAGCACTCCGCACATCTGGCCCGCCACGGCATGCACCATGCCGCACCGCTCCAGATGAGCGAGGTAAATCTGGCGGAGCCCCAGCCGGGGTCCGCCGATCCAGTGGACGGCCCGAACCGGGCTGCCGCGCCTGCGCAGCAGTTCCAGTGCGGAGTCCAGGGTCGGATCTCCTGTCGGCCGTGGCATCACCACGGCGATACGATCCCCATCAGGGGCTATCCGTCCTGCCAGAGCCAGCTCTACTAGCTGCGCCCCGGCAAGGCCGAGGTCGAGCGACTGCGGCTGCGCTGTGGTACCCGTGGCCGGGTCCAGAGCGAGCAGCAGAAGCTCCTCCGGAATTGTTCTGCGGCTCCTGCCCATCCATGCCTCCCCGCGTGGATGAATGACAGGGTGACCCCTCTCACATCTGTCTGTCGAGAGTGCCTGGGCGCTATGTACGGGAACCAGTAGGTATGTCGTTCTCGTCTAGCAGCTCGCACAGGGGTTCACACGGGACACTGGTAGATGGTTCGGACAGCGCGGGGATGTCCCCGCGCCGCATGGAGGAGGCATCGGTGGCGGGCGAGTCCCCCGACAAGTCGGAGCAGCGGAAGTCGTCGGGAACGACTCGGAGCGAGGCCGATCCGCGTCTTGCCGTCTTCCATGAACCCGCCTCTCCGGCGGAGACCGGAGAGCGCGAGGACACGGCCACGGCCGTCTTCCGCACCCCGAGCCGGGAGGAGCTGGACGGCCGGGAGGAGTCCGGTGGGTCCGGTGAGCCTGGTGGGTCAGGTGAGCCCGGTGGGTCCGAGGAGTCGGACGCCGTCGGGGCCGCGGATGGTTCCGCGCGTGCCGATGGTTCCGGGGACGGTGTGAAGGGCTCGGAGGGCTCGGCAGGGGCCGACGACGCCGTGGACGGGGCCGGGGGTGACGAGGGGGCCGCTGAGGCCGCTGAGGGCTCTGAGGGCGCCGCCAAGGGGTCGGAGACCGAGAAGCCGGAGCCGTTGGAGGGGTCGGAGCAGCCGGAGCGGCGGGAGGACGGCGACGCACGGCTGCGTGCGGCCGTCGCCGCGTGGGTGTCCACGGACGCGGACGCGGACGGTGAGGCGCGGGCGGAGGCTGCGGAGGCCGGTGATCCGGACGCCGCTGCCGCGCAGGCCGCTGACGCCGTCGCGAAAAACGCCGACGCCGACACCGACACGCGGGCCGGTGACGCGGGGGCGGACACGGACGCCGACCAGGCCGTGAAGCCCGCCGCGAAGGCCCCCGAGGCCGAGGAGAAGGCCGAGCCCGCCGACGCTCCGGAGGCGGACGCAGAGCGGGCAGCCCAGGCGGACGCGGCGGCCGGGACGAAGACCGAGCTCAAGCCGGACGCCGAGCCGGACGCGAACCCCAAGCCCAAGCCCGACGCCAAGCCCGAGGCCGGGACCGCCCCCGCCCCCAAGGCCGAGCCGGAGGCCGGGACCGGCTCCGAGGCGGGCTCCGAGGCGGGCGCCGAGGCGGGCGCCGGGCCCGACGCGGAAACCGGCCCCGGGCCCCGCGTCCCCCGTACCCGCGAGGAGACACCCGAGAAGGCCGCCGACCGGGCCCCCGAGAAGCAGGCCGAGAAGACGGCCGGGCAGACGCCCGAGAAGGCCCCCGCCGGGGAAACCACCGGGATCGACCAGGCGACGGCGGTGTTCAAGACGCCCCGGCTGCCCCGGGTCGACCAGCCGACGACGGCGCTCAAGATCACCCCGCCGCCGGCGAAGGCGGCGGGCGCGGGTGAGCAGGCGGAGCCGGCGGCCGAGCGGACCAGCCGGTTCGTCCCGCTGCGCTCCGACGACGTGCGCCCGGCCCCGGCCCCCGCCCCCCGTACCCCCGAGGCCCCCGCGCCCGCCCCCGGTGGCGCCGGGCAGCAGCCGCCCGCCGCCTCGCTCAGCGGCGCCGAGCGGACCCGGCAGCAGCCGATGCCGCCGCGCCCCCCGCTGGACCTGCTGGCCGAGCTGACGAACACCCCGCCGCCGCCGGACACCCCGGTGCGGACGGCCGTGCGCCGGGTCAAGATCTGGACCCCGCTGGTCCTCCTGCTGCTCCTCGTGTTTGCGATCGTGCAGATGGTGCGCCCGCTGCCGGATCCGGTGCTCACGATGACGGCGGAGTCGTCGTACACGTTCAAGGGCGGCGACCTGAAGCTCTCCTGGCCCGAGCAGGGCCAGTCGGCCGTCACCGTGGACGGGGTCGGCACGATGGGCTCCTCCGGGGCGCAGAAGCCGGCGCCGATCGCCAGCGTCGCCAAGATCATGACGGCGTACGTGGTGCTGAAGGACCACCCCCTCACCGGCAAGGAGGAGGGCGAGCAGATCACCGTCGACCAGCAGGCCGAGGACGAGTCCAAGCTGGGCGACGAGTCGACCGCGCCGATCAGCAAGGGCCAGCAGTTCTCCGAGAAGGAACTGCTCCAGTTGCTGATGATCCCCTCGGGCAACAACGCGGCGCGGCTCTTCGCCCGCTGGGACTCGTCCGAGACCGAGTTCGTGGCGAAGATGAACGCCGCGGCCAAGGAACTCGGCATGACCCGCACCACGTACACGGACCCGAGCGGCCTGAAGAAGACGACCGTGTCCACCGCCGAGGACCAGCTGAAACTGGCCAAGGCCGTCATGCGGAACGACGTGTTCCGGGAGATCGTCGACACCCCGCAGATCAAGATCGACGGCATCGACACGACGATCTACAACAACAACACGATCCTGCTGGAGCCCGGCGTCAGCGGCATCAAGACCGGCTCCTCCACCCCGGCCGGCGGCAACCTCGTCTGGTCGGCCAACACGGTCGTGGACGGCAAGAAGCTCTGGATCTACGGTGCGGTCATGGGGCAGCAGGCGGGCACCGGGCAGCCGTACGACAGCCTGGTCATGTCGCTGAACAACAGCCTCAAGCTGATCAAGGGGGCGCAGAAGGCGGTCGTCTCCGCCGAGGTCGTGAAGAAGGGCGACGTCGTCGGGTACGTGGACGACGGCTTCGGCGGCCGGACGCCGCTGGTCGCCACGGCCGGCCTGAAGGCGAAGGGCTGGCAGGGCCTCAAGGTCGAACTGTCCGTGACGGACGACGGCAAGGGGATCTCGCGCAGCATGAAGGCGGGGACGAAGGTCGGCGTCGTGACCGTGGGGACCGGGACCGGCCGGGTCAGTGCCCCGGTCGCCCTCCAGCAGGACATGAAGGACCCGACCTTCGGCCAGAAGCTGAGCCGCCTCGGCTGACCTTCTTCCGGAGGCCGGGCCGCCTCGGCCGACCCGCTCTTCGGCCGGCAGCCGGGCCTCCTCGGTCGGCCTTCGGCCAGGAGCCGGGCCCCCTCGGCCGACGTGGTGAGGAGGGCCCGTGAGGTGCGGCACCTCACGGGCCCTTTTCGGGCAGGGTGCGGACGGTGCGTGCTAGCGTCCCGGGGGCAACGCGTGGACCCTGGAACGCGTCTTTTGGCCCATGAGACCCGAGCGGGAAAGCCGGCGGTTGCGACGCGTCCGGGGAGGGACGGGGAGAATCGCAGTGACCACTGCCGAGCCGAGGCGGGCGGACAGCACGCCCTCCGAGCGGTCCGAGGAAGCGGCGGCGACCGCCCCCGGGGCGGGGGCCGCACCCGGCCCCGCGCCGTCCGGCGGTTCGTCGGACCGCTTCGCCGGGGCGCGGACGCTCTACGGGGCCGTCAAGGCGCGCTGCCTCGGGCACCCGGTCCTGTTCACCACCGCCGTCGCGGCGGTCGCCCACATCCTGTGGTTCCTGTTCTTCGCCAACAGCGGCGGTGACATCGCCGCCCAGGACGCCTGGGCGGAGTTCGTCGGCCGCCATCCGGGCACGGCGTACAACCTGGCCTGGTACGGGGGCATGCACCCCGTCTCGTACAGCGTGGTCTCGCCGTACCTGATGTCGCTCCTCGGCGTCCGTACGACGATGATGATCGCCGGAACGGTCTCCGCCGGGCTGACCTCGCTGATCCTGTACCGGGTGAAGGCGGTCCGCAATCCGCTGGCCTGCTCGATGGCGGGCGTCTTCGCGTATCTGTGCAACGCGCTGTCGGGGCGGGTGACGTTCGGGCTCGGCATGATGTTCGCGGTCGGCGCGGCGGCGGCCGTCTTCTGCTGGCCGTACAGGTGGCGCTACAAGCGGTGGGCCAAGGCCGCCGTCGCCGCCCCGCTCGCCGCGCTCGCGACGGCGGGCAGCCCGGTGGCCGGGCTGTTCCTCGGCGTGGTCGCCGCGGCCCTGTTCCTGAACAAGCGGCGCCCCGGCGCGTACGCCCTGGGCCTGGCCCCGGTCGTGGTGGTGGCGCTCTCGGCGTGGCTGTTCCCCTTCTCGGGCACCCAGCCGATGTCGGTCGCGACGCTCTCCGGGCCGTTCGTCTTCGCCGTACTGGTCTTCTTCCTGGTGCCGGAGGACTGGAAGACGGTCCGGACCGCCGCGGCCGTGTACGGGATCGGCACGCTGCTCACGTACATCGTGGACTCGCAGATCGGCTCGAACGTGTCGCGGATGGCGATGCTGTTCGCCGGGGTGGTGCTGCTCGCCGCGCTGCCGTACGTCGCACCGCGCTCCCGGAAGTGGTACGCGCTGGTCCTCGCCTTCGCCGGGCTGAACTTCTGGATCGGCTTCAAGGGCATCGACGACATCGTCCGCACCGCCCCCACCGCGTCCTGGGCCCGCGAGCTGGCCCCGCTCGTCGACCAGCTCCAGCGGGTGGGCGCCGACCGGGGACGCGTCGAGGTCGTCCCGGCCAGCAGCCACCGCGAGGCCGCCGCGATGCTGCCGTACGTCAACCTGGCCCGTGGCTGGAACCGCCAGGCCGACATGGAGCGCAACCCGCTCTTCTACGACGACACCCTGGACGCGGTCAACTACCGGCAGTGGCTCGACCGCTGGGCCGTGCACTACGTGGTGCTGCCCAAGGGCGACCCGGACTCCAGCGGCGCCGTCCAGGAGGCGGAACTGGTCGCGAAGGGGCAGCCGTACCTCAAGGCGATCTGGTCGGACGCCAACTGGCGGCTCTTCGCCGTCGACAGCCCGGTCCCGATGGCCGACCCGCCGGCGACCGTGGACGAGGCCGGCGCCGGGGAGCTGACCATCCGTGTGAAGGAGGCGGGCCGGGTACTGATCCGTATCCCGTACTCGCGCTGGCTGGCCCTCGTCGACGAGGACGGCAGGAGCCTTGAGCGGCCCCAGGAGACCGAGGCGTCGAAGAAGCGGGCCGACAAGGACAACACCCCGAGGTCCTTCGTCAACAAGAACGGCTGCCTGAACAAGCTGGACGAGGACGAGCACGGCGACGAGTGGACGGAACTCCTGGCACCGCACCCCGGTGTCTACCGCCTCGGCGCGCCCTACCAGCTGTCGCCCGGCACGCCCTGCCCGGAGGAACTGCGCTGAACCCGGCCGGCACGGTACGCCGCACGACGGGGCGGTCGGGGGCGACCGGGACGGACGGACTGGCGACTGGACCCTGCGGCCTCGGAGCCTCGGAGGGCTGGACGGCCGGCCGGCCGTGGCCGACCGTGGAGGTGAAGGCGGAGGCGGAGACGCGGACGGAGAGGGAGGGCGATCGGGGGATGCCGGCACCCTCGGGATTCAGCTACGAGACGCGCGCCGACGGCACGGTGGTCATCACCCACCGCGACCGCAAGGCCACGACGCTGCGCGGGGACCGGGCTGCGAGGTTCGTGGCCGAGGTCGAGTCCGGGGACGCACAGGCCGTGATGGCCCGCTGGACGGGCGCGTACAAGTTCGGCAACGAGCGCACGGCCCGCAACCACCCGCGCAACCGGAGCCGCTGACCGGTCGCGCGGGTGGCCGTGCGTCAGCCGCCGCGCCGCTCGTACACCGTGACCGTGCGCCCGCGGGCCGTGGTCTGCGCACGGCGTACGAAACGGTCCTCCAACACGCGCAGCTTGGCGCGGTCGCGAGCGGTGGCGGCGGTCGGCGGCCCCGCGTCGCCGACCACCACGATCCGCCGGGCGGACAGCATCGCCTCCGCGATCCGCGCCGGTCCGGCCTCCACCCCGTTCAGCGTGCCGGACTCCCTCGGGTCCCGGGCCAGCGCCAGATCCCGTAACCCGGTGAAACCGGCGGGGGAGACGAGGGCGGTGTCCCGGCGCGCGGAGGGGATGTAGAGCACCCCGTCCCCCGGTTCCCGCACGGCGGCCACGTGCTCCGCGGTGATCAGGACGTCGTCGATCCGTCCGTCCGCGCCGCGCAGGGAGAGCTGGACCGGGAGCAGGCAGAGGAAGCCGAGCACGGTGACGGCGGCGATCGTGCGGTGCGGCGGGGTCCGCAGCCGGCGCGCCAGCGCGTGGCAGGCACCGCCGATGAGCAGCGCGAGCCCGAGATGGCCGAAGAGGACGTACCGGGTGAGGTAGACGGGGCGCAGCAGCGATCCGGCGAGCAGGACGAGCGGGGGGAGGAGGAGAAGAGGGAGGGCGAGGCGCGGGAGGAGGCGGGGGCGGGCGAGGCCGAATGGGGCGTTCCCGGCCTTCCCGCTTCCGGCCTTCTCGTTCGCCCTCCGCTCGCCCTTGCCGTGCGCCCAGGCGCAGACCGCACCCCCGGTGAAGGTCAGCAGCAGCCCGAGGAGGGTGCCGGGACCGGCGGGCCGTATCCAGTCGACCTGGGCCGTCTGTCCGGCGCTGGCGACGACCAGCGGCAGGGTCCCGGTGACGGCGGCGGCCGAGGCGGCGGACCAGCGGAGCACGGTGGCGCGCGGTGGGCGGAGGAGGGCGAGGGTGCCCGCGTGGGCGGTGAGGACGAGGAGCGCGAACCAGTTGAGCAGCGCCGCCAGGAGGAGCGCGCCCCCGTACGCGGCCCAGCGCCCCGCCGCCCCCGGCCGGTCGAGTGCGCGGACGAACAGCAGGCAGGAGAGCGCGGAGAAGGCCATGACCAGGGCGTACGGCCGCCCCTCCTGCGCGTACTCCTGGACGGCCGGTATGAGGCAGAACGCCAGTCCGGCGGCGAGCCCGGTGACGGTGCTGCCGGTCAGCCGGGTGCCGAGCACCGTGACGAGGGCGGCGGCGCCGGACATGGCCAGGACGGACGGCAGCCGCAGGGCGACGAGGCTGTCGCCGAAGAGCGCGAACACGCCGTGCATGAACAGGTAGTACACCCCGTGGACGACGTCCGCGTGCTCCACCAGCCGGCAGATCTCCGGGACCGACCGGTGGGCCGCCTGCCACGTCGCGGCCTCGTCCCGCCACATGCTGGTGTCGCGCGTGAGGCCCCACAGCCCCAGCAGCAGCCCGAGCACGGCGGGACAGAGGGGAACGACCGGACTGAGAGGAACGGCCGGACCGAGGGAAGCGCCCGGACTGAGGGGAACAGCCGGAGTGAGGGGAACGGCCGCACCGGCCGGGACCGACGTCGTTCTGGGCATGGCAAGGAGACCCGACCTGGGTGAGGGGGCGAGGGGAACGCGCCTCACGCTAGGCGGCGGGCGGGGGCGGGGTCGTCCCCGCAGCAGGCGACCGGAAACGTCCGCCGGGGGAACGACACGGACGGCCGTTTCCCCGGGAGACGTAGTACGCGAGGGCGGGGGTGGTGCGTCCGCCCCGCCCCGGTGGGTGGGCCCGTCCCCGCCCCCGGTCAGGCCGTTCGGCGGCGGAGCACCCGGAAGGCCGCGTGGGTGAGCAGGGCCGCGACGGCGAGGGCGAGGACGGCGGAGGCGAGCTGGTAGCCCCAGTAGTCGCCCGGGCGCAGGGAGTTGAGGAGGTACGAGTCCTGGGGCAGGACGTCGGAGAACTGGAGGCCCAGAACGCCGCCGGGGTGGTAGCCCTCGACCTTCGAGAACGCGGGGAAGTCGAGCAGCAGAGCCGCGCGGGACCGGACCAGTACGGCGGCGGCGAGCCAGGTCAGGGCGGGCGCGGCGATGAGCGCGGGCAGCGTGCGGCGCAGCAGGGTCCCGGTGTACGCGCCGGCGGCGACACCGAGCAGGACGTACGCGACGGTCACCGGTCCGATGGTGAGGAGCGCGGTCTGGCGGGAGGCGCCGTGCACGAGCAGGTCGAGCCCGAAGGCGTGGGACGCGCTGATCCGGTAGAGGACCACCATGGGCAGCACCAGCACGGCGAGAAGCGTCCCGAGCGTGGCCCAGCGGACGGCGAACCAGCGGTGCGGGGTGACCGACTGGGCCAGCGTGAGCGAGGTGCGCCGGCTCTCCCACTCGCGCGCGGTCACCACGGCGGTGAGGGCCGCGGCGAACAGCGCGGGGCGGAAGGCGAGGGGCGCGCCGTCGGCCAGCAGCTTGTCGGTCTTGTTGTGGGCGTCGTCCGCGTAGCGCCCGAAGTGGTAGGCGTGCGCGCCGACGTGCTCGCGCAGTGCGACGGCGTCGGCCCAGCCCCCGTAGTGGTACGCCAGGCGCAGACAGGTCACCAGGACGAAGAGGCCGATGAGGGCGAGCGGGACCCGGAACTGCCGTACGAAGAAGAGGGCCAGCGCGAGACGCGGGCCGCCGGTGCGGCCCTTCCGGGAGGGGTCCTGTCCTATGCGGGCCCGCCAGGTACGGCTCTTCCGGGAGGGGTCCTGCTGGTGGGGGGTGAGCGTGGTCATGCGGCCGGTTCCTTGCTGAGCGCGGGGTGGCGTACGGCGGTGAGGTGGGCGAGGGCCAGTTCCTCCAGCGAGGGCGGCCGGACCTCCCAGTCGCCGGGCAGCGGCCCGGCGGGGCGGATGAGCGCACTGGTGCCGCGTCCGGCCGGCCGGCTCTCGATCACGGTGTGACCGGAGAGCCGCCCGGGGCCGCCGGGAAGGGTGACAACGGCGTGCGCGGCGACCAGCTCCTCGACGTCCCCGCAGAGCCGGACGGCGCCGGCGTCGAGCAGCAGCAGATGGTCGCAGGCGTCGGCCAGTTCGGCGACGATGTGCGAGGACATCACCACCGTGGCACCGGTGTCCGCGACATGGGCCATCAGCAGCCCCATCAGCTCCTGCCGGGCCAGCACGTCCAGATCCGCCATCGGCTCGTCGAGCAGCAGCAGATCCGCGCGCTTGCCCAGCGCGAGCGCCAGGGCGATCCGGGTCCGCTCACCGCCCGACAGCTCGGCGATCCGGTCGCGCCGGTGGAAGCGCGCGGGGTCCGCGACCCGTTCGGCCAGCGCCGCGTCCCAGTTCCCGGCGTTCGTCCTGGCGCCCAGACGCAGCGTTTCCGCGACGGTGAGCCGCTGGTGGAGGGGCCGGTGCTGGGCGAGGTACGAGACCCGCGGATGCGCGGCCCGCGCCGGGGCGCCGAAGACCTCGACCGACCCGGACGTGACCGGCCGCAGCCCCGCCGCCAGTTCCAGCACCGTCGACTTCCCGGCCCCGTTCGGCCCGACCAGCCCGCAGACCACCCCCGCCGGCACCGCGAACGAACAGCCGTCGAGCACCGCGGGCCCGCGGCGCCGGTACATCTGCGTGACGCCCGACGCGACGAGGGCCGGGTCAGGAGGAGTGGGGTGCGGCATCGGATTCCGGTTCCTTCGGGGACGACGAGGGGGAGGCAGGGGAGAGGGAGGGCGAGGGCGTGGGGGAGCCGGTGTGCGGGGGCGGGAGCGGGGGCGGGTAGAGGTCGTCGAGCACGTCACCGAAGAGGGCGGCGAGGTCGTCCCGCTCCAGTCCGGCGTCACGTGCCCGCCCGGCCACCCCGGCCAACTCCGCCCGCCACGGCGACTCGGCCGAGGTCGCCCCGAGCGACCCCGTCACGAACGTTCCGTGCCGTCGCCGCGTCTGCACGAGCCCCTGGGACTCCAGCTCGCGATACGCCTTCAGCACCGTGTTCGGATTGAGCGCGGTGGCCTCCACCACCGCACGCGCCGTGGGCAGCCGGTCCCCCTCCACGAGCAGCCCGAGCCGCAGGCCCTGCTGGACCTGCTGAACGATCTGCACGTAGCTGGGCACCCCGCTGCGCCGATCGATGCGGAAGGTGAACGTCACCCGTCGACCCCATTCAACTAATGAACTAGTGGAATGATGCATTGAAGTGGGGGTGGGGGTCAAATGAGGGTGTCCGAGGCCGGTGCTTCCCTTGTCGCATGACCCACGAACACCCGGACCCCGCCGAACTGGCCGCCCTGCGCGCCGCCTTCGCCACCGCCGACCCCGGCTCCGCCCCGCCCCTGGGCTGGGATGCCGTCCGGGCCTTCGAGTCCGAGCACGGCGTCCTGCTGCCGGAGCCCTACCGCACCTGCGTCGCGGAGATCACCGACGGTTTCCCCCTGGGCCCTCCCCGGAACGGCCTCCTCTCCCTCGGCGCCGTCTCCCGGCACACCGAACCGGGCCTCCTGGCCCGCCCCTTCCCCCTGACCGGGGAATGGCTCGGCGAGTGGGACGACGGCGTCGACTCCGACGAGGACCTCTACTGGGAGCGCCTCGACGACATCACCTTCCACGGCTCGCTCCACCTGGGCACCGAGGGCTGCGGCATGGACTGGCACCTGATCGTCTCCGGCCCGCAGCGCGGCGCCGTATGGCTGCTCGACGGCGAGTCCGCCCTCCCCTTCGGAGGCGAACACGGCCAGATGCCCGGCCCTCGCGGCTTCGCCGGCTGGGTGTCCCACTGGGCACGGGGGCTGCCCTGGTTCCCCGACCTGGACGAGGTGGTCGACCTGTCCTGAACGCTGCCGGTCGAGGTCGAGGTCGAGGTCGAGGTCGATCCGGATCCGGAGCCGGAGTCCGAGGTCGAGCCCGATCCGTCACCCCGAACCCCCCTCGATGCGCGTACCGGGTCAGAAGAGCTGAGTGAACTCCCCGGGGGCGGGGATCAGCGAGTTGAACGTTTCCTGGCGCGGCCAGAGGGGAGCGCGCCAGTCACCACGGCCGTCGTAGGAGAACGGGGTGCGGCCGGGCTGGTAGGCGACGAGGTCGGGATGTCCGTCGTTCATGAAGTCACCGACACCGATGAGGCGGGTGTACGCGTTCCAGCCACCGCCGACCCGGGTACGGGCGGCGAAGGTTCCGTCTCCCTTGCCGAGATACAGCCACAGCACGCCCGCCGAGTCCCGGGCGAGCAGATCGCCCGCCCTGGCGCCGCCCAGGTTGCCGGGAGCGGTGATCTGGTTGTAGATCCCCCAGCCTCCCGTGCCGGCCTTCACCCGGGGCGACAGGGGCGCCTTGGCGTTACCGGTGCCCTTGTAGAGCCACAGGACACCGGACTTGTCGGTGGCGAGGAGGTCGGGCCGGCCGTCGCCGTTGACATCGCTGCCCGCGGCGAGCTTGTTGTAGATGCCCCAGCCGTGGCCGACCTGCCTGCGCGGCCCGAGCGGCTTGTCGGGTGCGCCGGTTCCCTCGTACAACCAGAGGGCTCCGCTCCTGTCGCGTGCCAGCACGTCCGCGTGGGCCGTACCGCCGAGATTGCCGGGAGCGCCCAGCCAGTCGTAGATGTTCCAGCCGGTCCCGATCACCGAACGACCCGTCCAGAGCACCCCGGGGAACGGGTCGAGGACGGTTCCGTACCGGTTCAGCCGCCCTGCGGAGTCGACGCCCAGCAGGTCGGGCATGCCGTCTTCGTTGAAGTCGTGGGGCTTGGGTGTGCGGGCCACGGTGAACGTACCGGTGGTTTCCACCGACGGTCCGACACCGTTCAGCGGGGCGATCTTCATCCGATAGGTGTACGCGCCGTTGGGGGCGGACACGTACCTGGTCCGCTCGCCCGACCGAGGCTCGACCCACCCCTCCCAGCGGACACTGACGGTCGCGGGGGCCACCATGCCGCTCGATCCGGTCGACCGCCCCTGTGCCGTCCACCGCCGCTGGGAGGCCGTGTGGGTCAGCTCGATGTCGAGGCTCACGCTGTTCCTGCTGACGTTCGCCCCCAGGCTGACACCGAGAGTGGACAACGTGTCGCCGTCGACCACTTCGGGGATGTCGACGCTCCGGAGGGTGAGCGCGGTCGGCTCGCCCGTACTGGCGATGAGTGTGGCAACGGGTGCGCCGTCCCCGTCGAGCGCGATCCGGTACACCCCCTCGCCGTGCGCCAGGGTTCCGCCCCGCGCCAGAAGAGTTCCGTCGGGCGCGGGGAGCAACGTCTTCGCGTAGTCCATCAGTTCGACGGTTCTGCCGGATTCCGTGGAGCGTGCGCTGAGCGCGATCCGGGCGTCCGGAGAGGTGGCCGTGATGCCGTCCCGGCGTGTGGACACGATCCAGTCGTCCAGCAGGTCGACGGAGAGATCCTCTCCGCCCACTTCGGTGCGCCGCACGTCGTCGGACCCGCGCGCGGCAATGGACAGCGCCGCGCCCGTTCCGTAGGTGAAGTCGGCCCAGGCGATGTGTGTCTTCGACGCGGTGACGTCGCTCAGATACGTGGACGCGGGAAGCTGACGGGATTCCGTCACGGCGCCCGTGGCGAGGCTCACCAGGGCCACCCCCGGTCCCGCCGGCGTCTTGTACCGGAGAAGCGCGGCGCCGGGAGGGTAGTCGCCGTCCGCGACGAGTTCCGTGGCGGAAGGCGGCAGACCGGCCACCTTCCGGTCGGTCAGCTCACCGCTCTCCACGGAGACCAGGTGCAGATCGGTGCCGCCCGCCGTGTTGTCGGCGGTCATGAGGAGGGTGGAGTCGACGATCCGGAGGAGCTTCTGGCGGCTGTCCAGAGCGGTCCGTGCAATGCGCACGGGCTTGCTGCCGCCCGCCATGTCGTACAGGACGTACGCGTCACCCTCCTCGACGAGGACGGTGTCCGAGGTGGACCCGTGCGCCCGTCCCGCCAGCTCCGTCGCGGCGCCGTCCGCGAGGCGCGTCCATCGGTAGCGGTACGTACCGTTCGTACCCTCCGACCCGGTCAGGAAGCCGGTCGATCCGACCCCGTAGAGCGCGGAACCCGCCGGAACGGAGAGGACGCCGTCCTGCTCCGCCCGAGCGACGACCGCACCGTCGCCCGTGGCCGCCGCGGCGGCCACGGGGGTCAGGCCGGCTCCGGTGGTGATCGCGAGGACGGCGATCACAGCGGCGGCGAGGCGCCGCTGTGGGGTGTACGACATCAAGGATCCCTCCGAAGCGTCGAGCGGCACGGATCGACTGCGCGCCGAACGATCAGACACACGAAGTCATACGGAGGTTGTACGGGGCAACGACCCGGTCACCCCCCGGACAGCCGCCCCCTCACCCCGGCAACGCCGCCGGCCTCACGGCCTCACGACCTCACGACCTCACGGCGTCCGCACGCAGGACGTGTCAGCATGTCCGAGACCGCGCGCAGAACGGGTCTACGACGAGGGCCGGACCGGGCATGCGCCCTGAGGCGTGAGCGACCGGACCGGTCGTCGTGACGGCGCGTGGGCCGTGCCGGTCCAGGATCCGGTCGCGGCCCCGCAGACCGGGGTTCGAGGTCGGTCACGAGCCGCAGCAACCGCCCGCCGGAGCCTCCTCGACAGTGGCGCCGACGGCCACTGCGGCAGGGGCGCCGAGCTGGATGAGCTGGGGCGCCGGGGCGCAGCATCCGCCACCCTGGTCGGCCTCGGGGGCGTCGAAGAGGCCGGCGCCGCCGCACACCCCGGTTTCGGGCAGGGTCAGTTCGACGCGGTCGGCCGCGTCCAGGTCGCCGGCGATCGCGGCGGCCACGGAGCGGACCTGCTCGTAGCCGGTCATGGCGAGGAACGTCGGGGCGCGGCCGTAGGACTTCATCCCGACCAGGTACACGCCCTGTTCCGGGTGGGAGAGCTCGCGGTGGCCGTGCGGGTAGACGGTGCCGCAGGAGTGCTGGTTGGGGTCGATCAGGGGAGCCAGCTCGACTGGCGCCTGGAGGCGTTCGTCCAGGCGCAGACGCAGTTCGTCCAGGAAGGACAGGTCGGGGCGGAAGCCGGTCAGAACAATGACCTCGTCGACCGGGTCCAGACGGCGGCCGTCCTCGCCGACCAGGACGAGGCGCCCGTCGTCCGCGCGCTCGATCATCTCGGTGCGAAATCCGGTGACCGCGTCCGCGTGGCCCTCGTCGACGGTGGCTTTCGCCGCCAGGCCCAGGGCGCCGCGCGCGGGGAGCTGGTCGGCGGTGCCGCCGCCGAAGGTCGAGCCCGAGAGGCCCCGGCGCAGAATCCACACCGCCTTCGTACCTGCGCCGTCTTCGGACTTGGCGAGGTCGGCGAGGTAGGCGAGGGCGGTGAATGCGGAGGCACCGGAGCCGATCACAGCGGTGCGCTTGCCCGCGTAACGGGCCCGCATGGCTGGGTCCTTCAGGTCCGGGACGCGGTAGGTGATCCGGTCCGCGGCGGCCTTCTCGCCGAGCGCGGGGAGTCCGCTGCCGCCGGCCGGGGACGGAGTGGCCCAGGTGCCGGAGGCGTCGATGACGGCGCGGGCGAAGAGGCGCTCCTCGCGGCCGTCGGCGTGGGCGACGTGCACGACGAACGGCTGCTGCTCGCGGTCGGTGTCCACGATCCGGTCCCGGCCGGTGCGGGAGACGCCGGTGACGGTAGCGCCGGTGCGCACGCGCTCGCCGAGGGCGTCGGCGAGCGGCTGCAGGTAGGACTCGGCCCAGTCGCCGCCGGAGGGGTAGGTGGCTGGGTCGGGGCGGGTCCAGCCGGTGGGGGCGAGGAGCTTCTCGGCGGCCGGGTCGACGACCTCGCCCCAGGTGGAGAACAGGCGCACGTGCGACCACTCGCGCACCGCGGCGCCGGCCGTGGGCCCGGCCTCCAGGACCAAGGCATCGACGCCCTGGTCGACCAGGTGGGCGGCGGCGGCCAGGCCGGCGGGGCCGGCCCCGATCACGACGACGGGCAGTTCGGTGGTGGCGGGCGCGGTCACGGCGACTCCTTGCGTGTTTCGACATCTGTCGATGGCTTATGCGGCCCAGCATGACACCTGCATTGATAAGCGTCAACATAGACATTCATCGAAATCGTGACGGGGTCTCGCCGCCGCCCGGATGCCGCCCGGATGCCGCCCGTGGCGCGGATCGCGGCCGGTGGCGCTGGGGGCGTCCCGCTCGCTTCTTGCGCATCCGCCGGCCCAGCCGGTCCTCGGCGATGGCAGCCGCCTTGCGCACCGGCTGATGCCTCTCCCCGCACTGGTTCGACGTGTGTCAACATAGACGCATGTCGAATGCGAAGGTGCTGTCGCTGCTCGAACCCGACGGACAAGGCGTGGTGCCGTGCTGCCCGCCGCTGACCGAGCGCCCGATGACCGCTGAGGAGGCCGAGACCGCCGCGCGTATGTTCAAGGCGCTCGGTGACCCGGTCCGCCTCCGCCTCTTCTCGGCCGTGGCCTCCCACGAGGATGGTGAAGCGTGTGTGTGCGACATCTCCGATGTCGGCGTCTCCCAACCCACGGTGTCCCACCACCTGAAGAAGCTCAAGGAGGCCGGGCTGCTCAGCTCCGAGCGGCGCGGCACCTGGGTCTACTACCGCGTCGAGCCTTCCGTGCTGGCGGCCATGGGCCGGCTGCTCACCCTGCCGACTGCGGCCTGACGGGGGACGAGGAGGGGAACGTGGTGGAGAAGGGACCTGCGAGTGTGGTGATCGTGCCGCTGGCAACGGAGCACGCGGAGCAGGTGCTGGCCATCTACCAGGCGGGGATCGACGAGGGGAACGCCACCTTCGAGACCGTCGCGCCGGCCTGGGAGGCGTTCGACGCGACGAAGCTGTCCGAGCACCGCTTCGCCGCCGTCGACGCCGGCGGCACGGTGCTGGGGTGGGTGGCCGCCAGCCGTGTCTCCGACCGGTGCGCGTATGCGGGCGTGGTCGAGCACTCCGTCTACGTCCACCCCGCCGCCCGAGGCCGCGGAGTCGCCTCCGCCCTGCTGAAGGCGCTGGTGGATTCCACCGAACGGGCCGGGATCTGGACGATCCAGTCGGGGATCTTTCCCGAGAACACCGCCAGCCTCGCCGCGCACCAGCGGGCCGGATTCCGTGTCATCGGCACGCGGGAGCGGATCGGGCGCCATCACGGCATCTGGCGCGACGTCGTCCTCGTCGAACGTCGCAGCCCCGCCATCACCTGACCGGTCAGAGCAGCCGTGCGATCGCTCGGGCGGCGTCGCGGGCGGTGCGGCCGACGCCGATGAGGGTGGCCGAGGCCGGGCCGGTCCAGTCGCCGTAGCCGAGCAGGTGCAGCCGCGGCTCGCCAAGGGCGCGGGTGCCGTCGGTGGGGATGTGGCCGCGCGGGCCGCGCAGGTTCAGCGCGGCGAGGTGGGTCAGGGCGGGGCGGAAGCCGGTGCACCAGATCACCGCGTCCGCGCTGCTCTGGCTGCCGTCGGCCCACCGCACACCGGTAGCGGTGAGCTGGGCGAACATCGGCTCGGCGGTCAGGAGTCCGGCGTCGCGGGCGGCGCGGACGGGCGGCACGGCCACGATGTCGCCGAGCGAGGCGACTCCGCCGGTGTCGGTGCGGCCGGCGTCCAGGGCGCGGCGGCGGGCGCTGGCGACATCGAACAGGGCCCGGCCGTCGATGTCGTCGGGGAGGAACCGCGGCGGGCGCCGGGTCGCCCACGTCACCTCGACATCGCCGTCCAGGGCGAGATCGGCGGCGATCTGGGCGCCGGAGTTGCCGCCGCCGACCACGACGACACGCTGGCCGGCGAAGTCGGCCGGCGAGCGGTAGTTCACGGTGTGCAGCTGCCGCCCGGTGAAGCCGGACCGGCCCGGGACGGCGGGGAGGAAGGGCCGCGACCACGTGCCGGTCGCGCTGATGACTGCCCGGGCCCGCCAGGTGCCGGTATACGCCTCGGCCAGGAGCCCGTCGCCGTCACGGTGTACGGCGTCCACGCGGGTGCCGTGCTGGACGGGCAGGTCGTAACGCTTCTCGTAGTCGGCGAGGTAGTCCACCACGTGCGCGGCGCCTGGGCACGTCTCACCGGGCTGGGCGGGCATGAAGCGGCCAGGCAGGGAGGAGTGCTCGGCCGGGGAGAACAGGTGGAGGGAGTTCCACATGTGACGCCAGGACCCGCCCGGCGCCGCACCGGCGTCCAGGATCACGAAGTCCAGGCCGCGCCGGCGAAGGTGGTAGCCGGCGGCGAGCCCTGCCTGGCCGCTGCCGACCACCACGACGTCCGTCCGCTGTGTCACGACGCCGTCGTCACCGCGTCGGTGGTGAACTTCCTGCGCCAGGCGAGCGCGACGTAGACCAGGCCGATCAGCACCGGGACTTCGATGAGCGGGCCGACAACGCCGGACAGGGCCTGGCCGGACGTGACGCCGAAGGTGGCGATGGCGACCGCGATGGCCAGCTCGAAGTTGTTGCCCGCCGCGGTGAAGGCGAGGGTCGCGGTGCGGTCGTAGGCCAGGCCCAGGCCCTTGCCGAGCAGGAACGTGCCGAAGAACATGACGGCGAAGTAGACCAGCAGCGGCAGCGCGATCCGGGCGACGTCCAGTGGCCGCGACGTGATGGTCTTCCCCTGGAGGGCGAAGAGGATGACGATCGTGAACAGCAGCCCGTACAGGGCCCATGGACCGATCTTCGGCAGGAACCGCCGCTCGTAGTCGGCCCGGCCCATCTTCTTCTCGCCCAGGCGGCGGGTGAGGAACCCGGCGGCAAGCGGGATGCCCAGGAAGATGAGCACATTCAGAGCGATCTTCCCCATCGAGATGTCGAGGTGCTCGCCGTCGCCCAGCCCGAGCCAGCCGGGCAGCAGGTCGAGGTAGAACCAGCCGAGCAGGCCGAACGCGAGGACCTGGAAGACGGAGTTGAGGGCGACCAGGACGGCAGCGGCTTCGCGGTCGCCGCAGGCGAGGTCGTTCCAGATGATGACCATGGCGATGCAGCGGGCCAGGCCGACGATGATCAGACCGGTGCGGTACTCGGGCAGGTCCGGCAGAAAGATCCAGGCCAGCGCGAACATCACCGCGGGTCCCAGGAACCAGTTGATGACCAGCGAGGAGACCATCAGCTTGCGGTCGCCGGTGACGGTGTCGAGCCGGTCATAGCGGACCTTCGCCAGAACGGGATACATCATGATCAGCAGACCGAGCGCGATCGGCAGGGAAATCCCGCCGATCTCCACCTTCGCGAGCGCGCCATCCAGCCCTGGGACGAGTCGGCCGAGCCCGAGGCCGACGGCCATGGCGAGCAGGATCCACACCGCGAGGTAGCGGTCGAGGGTGGAGAGCTTCTTGACGATCGAGTCGTCCCCGGTCGCCTCGGCGCTGTGGGCGCGGGCGGTGGTGGGCTCGGTGGAGGTCACGGGCATGCCCTCTTGTTCTCGGCGGCGGTGCCGGCGGATTTGGCGAGCTCGGCGAACTGCCCGGACAGCCCGGCCAGGACTTCGGGCTTGAGCTTGTAGTAGGTGAAGCGGCCGCACGGCTCGGTCTCCACCAGCCCGGCCTCGCGCAGCACCTTCATGTGGTTGGACAGGTTGGTCTGCTTGGCCCCGGTCTCCTCCACCAGGTGCGTGGTGCACAGCGTCTCGCGTGCCAGCAGGGTCACGATCCGCAGCCGGAGCGGATCGCCCAGCGCCCGGATCACATCAGGATCGACTGAAGTCAGCATCTGCTGATACTTTCACATCATCGTTCACTGACGCCAGTGGATGCTGATGTCATGGGTCACGCCCGGCCACCGCGAGACGAAAGAGCCCGTCATGCCCGAGAGCGTCGGCGCGAAGCCGTCCGTCCTGTTCGTATGCGTCCACAACGCGGGCCGCTCCCAGATGGCCTCTGCCTGGCTGACCCACTTGGCCGGAGACCGCGTCGAGGTTCGCTCCGCCGGCTCCGAGCCCGGTGATCAGGTCAACCCGGCCGCCGTCGCCGCGATGGCCGAGGTCGGAATCGACATCTCCGCCGAGGTCCCGAAGATCCTCACCGTGGGCGCGGTGGAGCAATCCGACGTATGCGTCACCATGGGCTGCGGCGACACCTGCCCCGTTTTCCCCGGCAAGCGCTACCTGGACTGGAAGCTCGACGACCCGGCCGGCCAGGGCGTCGAAGCGGTCCGCCCGATCCGCGACGAGATCAAGGCCCTGGTGGAGTCCCTGATCGCCGAAATCGCCCCGGCCGATCCGGAGGCGACGGTGTGAGCCGACTCCGCCGTCATCCTCGTCGGCTCCGCCGGGCCGCTGTCGTCGTCGGGGATCGTGAGGTCTTGGCCCACCCTTCGGGCACCACGCGTACGAAGGCCCTCCCGTCCGACGACGAAAGGGCCTCTGAACTGGTGTTTCTCTGTGCCCCCGGCAGGATTCGAACCTGCGACACCCGCTTTAGGAGAGCGGTGCTCTATCCCCTGAGCTACGGAGGCGGAGGCTTGGAGAGAACCTTGGAGACGACCCAGCAAGTGGATCTTCGGCAAGGAAGCCAAGCCCGCTGGTCGGGCGCCGTGTGGACCCTGATGAGCGGCATCGCTGCCCGACAAGGGCCACGCCAATGGCCGACCAGGGAACAGGGTAGCGGATGGGCGTCCGTGTCAGGTCTTGGATAGTAGGTGGTGCCGAGCGCCGTGGCCGACGAGGTTGACGGGAGCGGCGTTCTTCGGTGGTGTCACGGGTGCCCCGGGCGGCGGACGTGGTGGTCGTCGTGGGCACGAACGGGCGGGGCGAGCCGTGCCCGGTCGGGGCCGTCCGCCGCTCCTACGGCGGCAACGGCCTCAGGGCAGGGCGAGAACGCAGAACTCATGGCCCTCGGGGTCCGTCAGGCAGGTCCACGGGACGTCTCCCTGGCCGACATCGAGATCGCGGGCGCCGAGGGCCCGCACCCGGGCCACCTCCCGTTCCCTGTCGTCCCCCGGGTGCGGAAGCACGTCGAGGTGGAGGCGGTCCGGCACGGTCTTCGCGCCGGGCGTGCGCAGGAAGGTGAAGTACGGGCCGACACCGCGTGCGGAGCGCAGCAGCGCGTGCTCGTCGGTCACCTCGTGCGGGGTCCAGTTCGTCGCCTCGCCCCAGAACCGGGCCATGGCCCGGGGATCCAGGCAGTCGACCACCACCGAGGCGACCGGACCGGTGTCCCGGTGGGTCTCGCGGGGCTCGCGCACACAGAACTCGTTGCCCTCCGGGTCCGCGAGCACGGTCCACGGCACCTCGCCCTGACCCACGTCGGCGGGTGTCGCGCCGAGCGCCCTCAACCGTGCGACCAGTTCCGCCTGATGGGCCGCGGATTCGGTGGCGAGATCGAGGTGCGTACGGTTCTTCACGGCCGTTTTGGCCTCCGGAACCGGAACGGCGTCGAGGCCGACGGCCACCGGGTGCGGCCAGACCAGACCGCCGGGCGGACCGACGTAGGTGGTCACGCCGGGGTGGTGGGCCTCCCAGCCGAGCGCCTCCGCCCAGAATTCGCCGAGCGCGGCGGGGTCACGTGCCTTGATGATCAGGTGAGCGGGTCGCAGCGCCATGCCGCTGATGCTACCGACCGTCCTACGGAGGGCCCGAGTTCACCGCCGACGGGAGCTCGGCGCTTGAGTGTGACGGCGAAGCCGTCCGAGAGCCGGCCGCCCGGTCGGACGGCCGAAACGAGCCTTCCGTCGGTGATCGGCCGCTCGACCTCGGCGTGCGGGGGTCCGGGGCCCGCACACGGGCGGCACCGCTGTCCCCCGGGCCGCGGACCGTGTCCTGCCGGATGTACCGGGGAGGCGACCGCATCCCGCTGCTCTTCGGGATCGCGCGCGGGCTCGGCCCGGAGGTGGCGGGGAGGCGGTCTTCACGGGGCTGACGGGCAGCGGGCTCAGGAGGCCGCCGTCACGGGTGCGGCCTCCCAGCCGAATCCGTCCGGGTCGGTGAACGGGCCCGCGTCGGAGGCGAGGGCGATGCGGTGGGAACCGCTGCCGTCGACGGGGACGCCGACGTCCTTGGCCAGGGCGCGGCGTCCGTACAGCGCGAGCTTGACGGGGCCGTCCTGGGTGTCGAACTCGACGTACTTGCTGCCGAAGCTCTTGGCGACGGTCAGACCGTGCGCGAGGTAGAACTTCTTCGTCGCGGTCACGTTGGAGGCGCCCAGCAGGAGCACCATCTGCTCGATCTCTCCGGTGGCGGGGACGGTGTCCTTCTTGTTGGACGTGGCGATCTTCCAGATGGTGCCGTCGGGGGCCCGGACCACCCCGCCGTAGCCCCAGAAGGACTTGGTCGCGGGCTTCAGCGTGGTGGCTCCGGCGTCGACCGCTGCGTCCACGAAGTGCCGGACGTCGGCCGGGGAGGGCACCGTGAGGGAGAGCGAGAACCCGCGGAATCCGCTGGTGGGTTCGGTGGATTCGCGGAGCCGGACACGGTCGGCGAGACCGAGGGCGGTGTAGAAGCGATGGGCGGCGGCGGTGTCGGCCACCTCAAGGACGAGAGCTGCGATGGAGGTCATGTGCTTCACGCTAATGAGGCGGCGGCCACCGGGGCTTCTCGATTCCTGACCGCTTGCGGAAGGGTGCCCGCGCGGTGCCGGAGGGGGAGGGACCGGCCCGCACCGCCGGAGTGATGTGACGTGGGTCACGGGAACCGGGCCGGTCGCGCGGACAAGTCAGGATGTGAACTACTCGATGCATGCCCGCATTCGCGCGGGGGATCCGGAAGCCTTCAGGGAGCTCTTCCGTGACTACGCGCAGCTCGTCTACCGGCATGCCGTGCGGAGTTCGGGGGACTGGGCCATGGCGGAGGACGTCGTGTCGCTGACCTTCCTGGAGGCGTGGCGGCTGCGGGAGAAGCTGCGGGACGAGGGCGAGACGCCCAGACCGTGGCTCATGGGCATCGCGGTCAACGTGCTGCGCAACACCGGCCGTGCGGCCCGGCGGCACGACCGGGCGCTGGCCGGGATACCGCGCGGGGACGTGCTGCCCGATTTCGCCGACGAGTTGGTCGGGCGGATGGCGGACGCGGAGGAACTGGCCGCCGCGAAGAAGGCGCTGGGCGCCCTGCGCCGCTCCGAGCGCGAGGTGTTCACGCTCTGCGTCTGGTCGGGCCTGGGGTACGCGGAGGCGGCCGAGGCGCTGGGCGTGCCCGTGGGGACGGTGCGCTCGCGGCTGTCGCGGGCGCGGAAGCGGCTGCGCGCGCTCACGGACGGGGAGCTGCGGAGCGCGCGAAAAAGGTGGGAACCGGCTGTGGTGCCCGGACAAGTACAGGGTGACCGCATCGCCGCGGTCCGGTCGAACGAGGAGAGTGGCCGATGATGCGCACCCCCTGGCGGCGGCAGGAGCCGATCGACCATGTGGAGCTGTCCGGACTGCTGCCGGGTCCGGGAGACCCCGTGCTTCCTCGCGGCCGTATGACGGCCCTGGAGGAGCACATGATGAACGAGATCCAGCAGCACCGGCTGCGGGAGTCCCGGGACTGGGCGGGGGACATGGCCGGGGAGCCGCGCCCCGCGCGCCGGCCGCGCCGCAGGGCCCTGCTGGTCGGTGTGGCCGCCGCGGCCACGATGACGGTGATCGCCGGAGTGGTGGGCCTCGGGCATCTCGGCCAGGGGCCGGCGGAGGCCGACACCACGCTGCGGGCGATGGTGCCCGCGCCCGTGGTGCGGGTGGTGCCCGGGACGACCCGGGGCCTGGGCAGCGCGGTGGACCGGATCTCGGCTGCCGCCGGCAAGGAGAAGCAGCCGGTGCCGGCTGCGGACCAGTTCATCTACATCCGCAGCCAGGTCTCGTGGCTCTCCATGGAGACCGATATGAGGACGAAGAAGACCCGCACCTGGGTGCAGAAGCTGCATCCGCGCGAGGTGTGGCTTTCGCCGGACGGCCACAGGGGCTGGCTGATCGAGCCGGGCAACGGGACGACGTCCGAGGCGGGCATGGACCTCGACAGCGATACGCCCCCGCATCTGGCCGCGCCGAGCTACGACTACCTGAAGAGCCTGCCGGCCGACCCGGACGCGCTGCTGAGGAAGATCTACGCCGAGACGCGAGGCCAGGGCAACGGGAAGTATCAGGAGGCGTTCACGACCATAGGCGACCTGGTGCGCGAGCAGTTGATGACGCCCGAGCTGGCCTCGGCGCTCTACCGGGCCGCCGCGAAGATCCCCGGTGTGGTTCTGGTCGACGAGGCCAAGGACGCGGTGGGAAGGAACGGCGTGGCGATCGCGCGCGTCGACGAGAGCAGTGGGGAACGCACGGAGTGGATCTTCGACAGCGCGTCCTTCACCTACCTCGGTGAGCGCACCGTCCAGGTGCGTGCGGCAAACGGCATAGCCGCCGGTACGGTCACCGCGCGCACGGCGATCACCGAGCGGTCCGTCGTCGACACGATGAAGGCGGTGCCCGGCGTAGACCGCGTGTAGCGGCAGGGCGGCGGGGCCCGGGAGACGGCCTCGGAGGCGGTGTTCGAGAGAAGGTCCGGGCCCGGCCCCCGGACCCGGCCCCCAGGCCCGGCCCCCAAGCCCGGCCCGCAGGCCGGGCCCGGTCCCGAGGGGCGGCCTCAGGGGCGGCCCCCGGGGGCCCCGAAAGGCGGACTCCGGGAACCGCCTCCGCGGTCAGGACCGCGTGACCCGCACCCGGTAGTCGCCCTCGCCGTCCTTGTCGACCACCGAGATCCGGATGCCGTTGGCCCGGTCGGTGAAGGTCTGGCCGGGCTGGAACGGGGCGTCGGACAGTTCGGCGTGGACGTTGGGCAGCCGGGTGCAGCCGCCGCTGTCCTCGGTGCTGTCCGCGACGGAGACGGGGCCCTGGCCGGTGTCGACGTCCGAGTTGACCTTGTAGATCAGCACACCGGGCCGGCAGACCTCCTGGTCGTTCCCGGCCTGGGTGCGCACCTCGACCGCGTACCCGGACTCGGCGGTCAGCGGGACGAAGGCGAGCTTCGTGCCGCCGCGCGTGGCCAGCGGCTCCAGGACGTGTTCGCTGGTGCCGGGCCGGGCCGAGCAGCTGATCTGGTCGTTGTCGAGCCAGCCCAGCTTCCACTTGTGCCAGCCCAGGAGGTCGTTGTTGGCGCCCCAGTCCTCGGACATGATGTCCCAGTGCCCGACCGAGCCGCCGCCCTCCATGGTGTAGAGGTCGGGAAGACCGAAGACATGGCCGTTCTCGTGCGGCAGGACGCGGAAGCCGGTCTGGGGGAAGGAGCCCGAGCCGTCGTCCTGGCGGCTGTAGACGAAGGACGTGTTGGAGAGCGGGACGCCGTCGGCGTAGGGGGCGTCGTCGTTGCCGGAGAACGTCACCGACAGGACGGTGTCCAGCGCGGAGGGGCCGGCGTTCGGGGTGACCAGGATGTTGACCAGGTCGTAGGCGCGGAAGTCCACCTTCGGATCGGCGGCGGCGACGATGTCCTGGACGAGATGGCGGTAGCCCGGCTCGTACGGTGAACCCCGCTCGATGCCGTAGTCGGCGAACGGCAGCGGCATCCGCAGCCAGCTCTTCACCGGCGCTTCGGGTACGTAGGTGAGCCGCCCGTAGGAGCTGGTCCGGAACCAGTCGGTGGTCTGGGGGAAGAACTCGGCGAGCCGGTCCAGGGCCGGTTCCGCTCCCGGGGCGTCCGGGAAGTCGATCATCAGGTTCAGGGCGTGGATGCGGCCGGTGGAGCGGGCGTAGCCCGGCTGGGTGGGCATGCCCTCCGACATCTGGACCCCCGTCGCCGCCGATATCCGGCACGGTCCGAGCCCTGCGGCCTGGGCGCTCGTCAGGGGGCCCGCCGAAGCGTGACTGGGCAGCGGAAGGGTGCTGCTGGCCGAGGCCAGTGTGGCGATGACCAGGGCTGTTGCCGCCCCGAGAGCAAGGGGGTGGCGGTGTCTGCGTATCCGGTGGCGGGGCTGCTGCATAGAGGCGCCTTCGGGTCCGCGGCAGCCGGCCGACCCCTGACTGCGCTCTGTCGATCAGCCTCGGGCGGGTGGTGCGGCGGCGCGCGTTGGGTGCGCCGTTCGGTGGGTTTTTCGCGGGGTGGGGCGTGGCGTGCGGAAGCGGCCATGGGGTGTGGCACAGGTCACATCACGGGGTGAAATAACCGGGGATCCTTTCCCCGTTTGCATCGGTGTCCCCGCGAAACGGGGAGGCGGTCCCCGGTTATCCGGACGGACCGTCCACATGACCGCCGTGGTCCATCCGGCCACGAGGTCCGAAGCCGAAGCCGAGGCCGGGGTTCCGGCCCGGTCCGGAGAACGGGAAGAAGAGGGAGCATCGCCGTGGAGACCGTCGCACCTACCGCGTCCGGGAGCGCGCGGCCGCGTACGCCCCGACCGAGGGCCGACGCGCTGCGCAACCGGGAGCGGATCGTGACGGCCGCGCGGGAGATGTTCGTCGAGTTCGGGCCGGACGTGCCGCTCGACGAGGTCGCCCGCCGTGCGGGTGTCGGCAACGCGACGCTCTACCGGAACTTCCCCGACCGGGCCGCTCTGACGCACGAGGTCGTCCTCGCGGTCACCTCACGCACCACCGACCGCGCCGACGAGGCCGCGCGTCAGGAGCGGGACCCCTTCGCCGCGCTCAGCCGCTTCGTGCACGAAGCGGCCGACGAACGCATCGGGGCGCTGTGCCCCATGCTGTCCGGCGGCTTCGACAAGGACCACCCCGAACTGCTCGCCGAGCGCCGGCGCCTCGAAGAGGCCGTCGAAGGACTCGTCGAGCGCGCCCAGTCCGCGGGACGCCTGCGTGCCGACATCGCCGTCGGTGACGTCCTGGTCGTCCTTTCCCAGCTCACCCGGCCGCTGCCGGGCATCGCCTGCCCGAACATCGACCGGTTCACCCACCGCCACATCCAGCTGTTCCTGGACGGACTGGAGGCTCCGGCCCGGTCCGAACTGCCCGGAACGGCGGCGACCTTGGAGGACCTGAGGCGACGGACCTGACGCCCGCGCCGGGCCCCCGACGGGACCCGGCCGCGCCCCCGCCCCGCCTCGATCACCTGCGCTCCCTTCCCGACCCGCCCGCCCTTACACCCTCCCTCATTGCGTTCTCGCGCCCGTTCTCCGACGGGCGTCCGCCCCGAGCCCTCACCCGGCCATGCCCCGGGCCCCTCACGTCCGCACCGGACCACGGTTCACGATCCCGCGCGCCTCCGCGCGTCCTTAGGTGGCTACTCCCATGTCAAAAACAGCTGATACCCGACTCCCGGACCCCAGTCGCTGGAAGGCGCTGGCGTTCATCGCCCTCGCCCAGTTGATGGTCGTGCTCGACGCCACCATCGTGAACATCGCGCTGCCGCACGCCCAGACGGACCTCGGCATCACCGACGCCAACAAGCAGTGGGTCATCACGGCCTACGCCCTCGCGTTCGGCGGGCTGCTGCTCTTCGGCGGCCGCATCGCCGACCTCTGGGGCCGCAAGCGCACCTTCGTCGTCGGACTGATCGGCTTCGCGCTGGCCTCCGCGCTCGGCGGCGCCGCGCAGAACCAGGCCATGCTCTTCGGCTCCCGCGCCCTCCAGGGCGTGTTCGGCGCCCTGCTGGCCCCGGCCGCGCTCTCCCTGCTGGCCGTGATGTTCACCGATGCCAAGGAGCGTGCCAAGGCGTTCGGCATCTACGGCGCGATCGCCGGTGGCGGCGGCGCCGTCGGTCTCATCCTGGGCGGCTTCCTCACCCAGGCGCTGAACTGGCGCTGGACGTTCTTCGTCAACATCCCGTTCGCGATCGTCGCCGCCCTCGGCGCGTACTTCGTGATCCGTGAGCCGGCCGGCAGCCGCAACCGCTCCTCGCTCGACATCCCGGGCGTCGTCCTCTCGGCGCTGGGTCTGGTCTCGCTGGTGTACGGGTTCACCCGCGCCGAGTCCAGCGGCTGGTCGGACGCGGTGACGATCGGCATGTTCGTCGCCTCCGCCGTGCTGCTGCTCGCCTTCGTCCTCACCGAGTCCCGGGTGAAGTCGCCGCTGCTGCCGCTGCGCGTGGTCATGGACCGCAACCGGGGCGGGGTCTACCTCTCGCTCGGCCTGGCCGTGATCGCGATGTTCGGCCTGTTCCTGTTCCTCACGTACTACCTCCAGGTCGTCAAGGGCTACTCCCCGATCAGGACCGGCTTCGCCTTCATGCCGATGATCGTCGGCATGATCACCGGTTCGACGCAGATCGGCGCCCGGCTGATGACCCGGGTCCCGGCCCGGCTGCTGATGGGCCCCGGCTTCCTCACCGCCGCCGTCGGCATGCTGGTCCTCACCCAGCTCCAGGTCGACTCCTCGTACGCGGCGGTCATCCTGCCGGGCCAGCTGCTGATGGGTCTGGGCATGGGTACGGCGTTCATGCCGGCCATGTCGCTGGCCACCCACGGGGTCCAGGCGCGGGACGCCGGTGTGGCCTCCGCGATGATCAACACCTCGCAGCAGATCGGCGGCGCCATCGGTACGGCGCTGCTGAACACCATCGCCGCCTCCGCCGCCACGGCGTACGCCACCTCGCACGCCACCCTCGGAGCCACCGACCCGGAGCTGCTGAAGCTCCAGTCGATGGTGCACGGCTTCACCGGAGCCATCTGGTGGGCCGTCGGCATCCTGGTGGTCTCCGCCGCCATCGCCGTGACCTTCGTCAACGCCGGCCGCCCGGATGCGACGGTCACCCCCGCCGGTTCCGGCAGCGCCGAGGGCGCCGAGGACGAGGTCAGGGTCCCGGTCGTCGCCCACTGACCCGGCCCCGCCCGGACGTGACTCCGCCCCGGTTCCGTACCCACGGGACCGGGGCGGAGGTCTGCCCGCAGACGGCGGACGGCGGAAGAAAGACGCACGGACTCCGCAGGCCGTACGGAGTCAGCGCAGCCAGGGCAGGTCGGCGTCCGTGCCCTCCGGTTCCAGTCCGGAGGCCACGGCCCGCATGATCTCGCCGAGCGAACGCATCTGCTCGGGGGTGAGCCGGTCGAACAGGGCCTGGCGGACGGCGCCGACGTGTCCCGGGGCCGAGCGGCGCAGCATCTCGTAACCCTCCTGGGTGAGGACGGCGTTCTGGCCGCGCTTGTCGGACGGACAGTTCTCGCGGCGGACCCAGCCGCTCTTCTCCAGCCGGGCGACGGCGTGCGAGAGCCGGGAGCGGGTGATCTTGGCGTCCTTGGCCAGCTCGGTCATCCGCTTCTGGTGGCGCGGCGCCCGGGAGAGCTGGACCAGCAGCCCGTAGTAGATGTGCGGCATGCCGGCATCGCGCTGCAACTGGCGGTCGAGGTGGTCCTCCAGCAGCGTGGTGGCATGGAGGTACGCGCTCCAGACGCCCTGCTCTTCATCGGTGAGCCAGCGCGGCTGCTCACCGGTGGATGCCGTGGTTGCCGTGGTCATGTGCTCCACTGTACGACCTTTTCTTGAAAGTTGAACTAGATAGAGCTAAGGTCTCCGAAGGTAGGAACTTGAAGATTAAAGAACAGTTCCTTCCGAAGGCTTCCTTCTGAACCTCGACGCCCAGAAGAAGACTTACCTTGAGTAGCAGCGGATGGGGAGTGTCATGACAGTCACCGCGGAGCGCATGCCCGCCCTCTATCTCTCGCACGGCGCCCCGCCGCTGGCCGACGACCCGGTCTGGCCGGGTGAGCTGGCCGCCTGGTCGGCCGGACTGCCGCGCCCCACCGCGATCCTCATGGTCTCCGCCCACTGGGAGGAGGCCCCGCTGGCCCTGGGCGCCACCGAGACCGTCCCGCTGGTCTACGACTTCTGGGGCTTCCCCGAGCACTACTACCGGGTGCGGTACGCCGCCCCGGGCGCCCCCGCCCTCGCCGAGAGCGTCCGCAAGCTGCTGCGCGGCGCCGGTACGCCGGTGCAGGACATCCCGGACCGGGGCCTGGACCACGGGGCGTATGTCCCGCTCGTCGAGATGTTCCCCGAGGCCGACATCCCGGTCCTCCAGATCTCCATGCCGACGCTGGACCCGCAGAAGCTGATGGACATCGGGCGCAAGCTCGCCCCCCTGCGCGACGAAGGCGTCCTGATCGTCGGCAGCGGCTTCTTCACCCACAACCTCGCCGCGCTGCGGCACACCGGCGGCGGCACCCCCGGCTGGTCGGCGGAGTTCGACGACTGGGGCCACCGGGCGCTCCAGGAGCAGGACATCGATGCCCTGCTGGACTTCGAGAACAAGTCCCCGGCGGGCCGGCTCGCCCACCCGCGTACCGAGCATTTCGCCCCGCTCTTCGTCACCCTCGGCGCCGCCGAACAGGAACTGGACCAGGGGCGCAGCATGATCGACGGCTTCTGGATGGGCCTGGCCAAGCGCTCGCTGCAGTACGGCTGACACGCGCGCCGCGCAACCGCCCCTGCCTCCGCCCCCGCCCCCGGCCGGGCGAACCGGACGCGGGGGCGGGGAGCGGGCAGCGGGGGCGGGCGTCCCGTCGAGGTCACAGGGTCGGCGTGTTCATCTCCACCGAGCGGAGCGCGGCGGCCAGGGCGCGCGGGTCACCGACGTCCAGCGCCGTGTCGGTGAACTTGATCGTGTGGTCGTCGCCGTGGGCGGCCGCTCGGGCGAACACTTCCTCGGCCGTCGGCACCGCCCCCGCGGCGACCGGCTCCTGGGGCCGCCGCGGCGCATAGGCGGCCGTCACCGCCGCGCTCGCCGCCCAGGCCGCCTCCAGGCTGGGCGCCCACAGCTCGCCGGGGAGGGCGGGCAGGGTGCGCAGCACCGCGTTGGGTGCCGTCGCGGCGTGCACCAGCATGGTCGGCTCCCCGTAGCCGTACGTCTCGTAGCGGTGCGTCGCGGCGCGCACCAGCTCCTCCAGCCGCCCCCGGGCGGCGTCGGGCCCGGTCACCGCCCGGTCGGGCCAGACCGGGAACGCGGTGAGCTGCCCCAGCCGGGCCCGGATGCCGCCGCTCTGGTCGGGGACCCGCTCCACGGCGTCCAGCGCGGCGGCGGCGTCGGCCGCCGGAGCCTGCGCGGACAGGTCGGGCAGCGGCTGGTGGCGGGCCGCCCAGTAGCCGAGGCCGTGGGCCAGTTCGGCGACGCGCGGCGCGTTCTCCTCGGTGTCCAGCAGGGTGCGTACGGCGTGGCCGACCCGGATCACCGGATGGGTGGCCCCGGCCGCGATGCCCGGCAGCAGCCGGGGCCACCATTCCGCGAGGACCGCCCGCCAGGGGCGCTCCGCCGTCTCGCGGACGAAGAACCGCGTCCAGTCGGCGATGCGCCGGGGGTCGCCCATCGCCTCCGCCCAGTTCTCGGGGGTCACCTCGGCGAACCGCTCGGGCATGTCCTCCAGCCGGTCCCGGTAGTGGTCGATCCAGCGGTGCACCCCCGGCGCCCGGCCGTGGCGCACCAGTGCCTCCACCGCCATCGGGGCGTGGTTGCTCAGCCAGCCGTCCCGCTCGGGGCCGAAGGAGTGAAGGCGCTCCAGCGCCTCGTCCAGGGTTCCGGAGGCGTCGGTCGGCGTGCTGCTCTGTGTGAGGTTCATGTCACCCCACGCTAGGCACCGGACCGGGGTCCCGGAACGGACCGTGGTCCCGGCCGGGCGGGCTCGGGGGACTAGGTCCCCGGTCGCAGGCGCTTCTCGTACCAGGCGACGTCCCAGTACCGGCCGAACTTCCGGCCGACCTCCTCGTACGTGCCGACGTGGCGGAAGCCGAAGCGCTCGTGCAGCCCGACCGAGGCCGCGTTGGGCAGGGCGATCCCGGCGTACGCGCGATGCAGGTCCTGCCCGGCCAGGGCCTCGAAGAGCGCCGTGTAGAGGAGCGAGCCGACGCCCCGGCCCACGGCGTCGGGCGCGCAGTAGACGCTCACCTCCACGGAGGTGGAGTAGGCGGGCTTGGCGCGGAACGGGCTGCTGGTGGCGTACCCCAGGAACCGGGGGCCCGCCCCGCTCGTTTCCTCCGTACCCCCGGCCTCCAGGGCGACCAGGAGGCGGTGCGGTCCGTCCCCGGCGCGCGAGCGCAGCCAGGACAGCCGTTGCTCGGGGGTGAAGGGGACGGTGTCGAAGGTGACGGCCGTCTCACTGACGTAGTGGTTGTAGATGTCCGTCAGCGCCGGCAGATCGCTCTCCACGACCGGTCTGACCTGCGGATCCGCGTCCGATATCGCCATGTGTCCTCCTGGTCGGCGGGACAGGGTACTGCATGATCGCGAAATTCCATGCCGGTCATGGGAATTCTGTCCGGATTCCAGTCGTTGTTTCCATCGGATGCAGGGCACCCGAAAGGGTGTCGCGACCTACTCAGCAAGGGAGCACGCATGGCAACCCGTGCCGTCGCCCGACGTTCGTCCGCCACCGGCGGGACCGACCGGGCAAGCAGTGTTCGCGCCACAGGCGGGGAGATCGCCGATCGCGACCTGGTCGGCATGTACCTGGACGAGATCGCGCGGACGCCCCTGCTCGACGCAGCGAAAGAGGTCGAGCTCTCGCAGGCCGTCGAGGCGGGCGTCTACGCCCGGCAGATCCTCGACAAGGAGGTGGAGAGCGACGCGGGCGGTGCCTCGCGCGAGGAGCTGGAGGCGCTGGTCGCCGAGGGCGAGCGCGCCAAGGACATCTTCATCCGTTCCAACCTCCGGCTCGTCGTTGCCGTCGCCCGCCGCTACCCCAGGGCCGGGCTGCCCCTGCTCGACCTGATCCAGGAGGGCAACGCCGGCCTGGTCCGCGCGGTCGAGAAGTTCGACTACGCGAAGGGCTTCAAGTTCTCCACGTACGCGACGTGGTGGATCCGCCAGGCCATCACCCGTTCCATAGCCGACCAGTCCCGCACCATCCGGCTCCCCGTCCACCTGGTGGAGGAGCTCGGCCGGATCCGCCGGGTGACGCGCGAGTTCAACCGCGAGCACGGGCGCGACCCGGAGCACGCGGAGATAGCCGCCGAGCTGGGCTCCACCCCGGAGCGCGTCGGTGACGTCCTGGACTGGGCCCGCGACCCGGTAAGCCTCAACATGTCCGTGGACGACGACGGCGACACGCAGTTCGGCGACCTCCTGGAGGACACCTCCGCGATCTCGCCCGAGCAGTCCGTGATGACGCTGCTGCGCAGCGAGGAGCTGGAGGAGCTGATCGGCAAGCTCGACCAGCGCACCGCGTCGATCATCCGCATGCGGTACGGGATCGAGGACGGCCGCGAGCGGACCCTGACCGAGGTGGGCAAGCAGCACGGCCTCACCCGCGAGCGGATCCGCCAGATAGAGAAGCACGCCCTGCTCGAACTGAAGCGAATGGCTCACGACACGGGCTTTGACGCTGCGGCGTGAGCTCGCGTCCAGTAACCTCCGAATTGGGCCGCTTCACCACCGTGGCCCCCCTGAGCTGAGTCCCGGCGCCCACCCCCCCCCTGGCGCCGGGGCTCATCCCTTTCCCGGCCGAGCGTCTTCCCGGCCCGATGTCCGGCCGGATCTCGGATCGGACGGCCGGTCCTATTCCGCCCCGGCTCTCCGCCTCGGCTCTCCGCCTCGGCTCTCCGCCTCGGCTCTCCGGCCCGGCTCTCCGGTCAGGGCGTCGGAATCGCCGCGCGGCTGAGCCGGGCGCCCAGGTCTTCGAGGTACGTCACCAGCTGTGGCGGCGCGTGTGCGGTGAATTCGCAGTCCACCAGCGCCAGCCGCACCGCCACCCACTCCAGCGAGTCCGTGACGGTGGCCCGCAACCGGCAGCCGTGCTCGCCCTCCGGTTCCACCGTCCCCATCGACCGCGGCAGCCGCGAGGCGACGAACTCCGCCGGGGCCGCGAAGCTCACCTCGATCGCCAGCTCCGGCTGCATCCGCGCCATCGACGCGCTGAGGTACTTCGCCGCGTCACCGGTCGGCAGCTCCCGGGGAGCGAACCGCGCCCCCGTGGCGAACGGGTCGCTCACCCGGTCGACCCGGAAGGTGCGCCAGTCGGCGCGCTCCAGGTCGTACGCCACCAGATACCAGCGCCATCCGGTGCTCACCAGCCGATACGGCTCGACCTGGCGCCGCGTCTCGGCGCCGTCGCCCGCGCGGTAGGCGAACCGCAGCCGCTCCCGCCCCGTCACCGCCGAGGCGATCACGGTCAGCGTCGCCGTGTCGATCGTCGAGCCGTCGCCGCGGGTCAGCGGCATCGTCGCGTTCTGCAGGACGGAGACCCGGTGCCGCAGCCGCGAGGGCAGCACCTGCTCCAGTTTGGCCAGGGCCCGTACGGACGCCTCGTCGACGCCCTCGATGGCGTGCCCGGCCCCGGCCCGCAGGCCCACCGCGATCGCCACCGCCTCCTCGTCGTCCAGGAGCAGCGGGGGCATCGCCGCCCCGGCCACCAGCCGGTAGCCGCCGACCGAGCCCCGCGAGGCCTCGACGGGATAGCCCAGATCGCGCAGGCGGTCGATGTCGCGCCGGATGGTGCGGGGGCTGACGTCGAGGCGCTCGGCGAGTTCGCTGCCCGGCCACTCGCGCGGCGTCTGGAGCAGGGACAGCAGATTCAGCAGTCGTGCCGGAGTGTCGGTCATGTCACCCAGGATGCCCGTCCATTGGGACACGACCTGACCTATTGCCTGTTTACCTTTCTCATATGACTTCTTCCGCATCCCTGCCGTCGGCGGACGCCCGAACGGTGTCCCCGGCCCCGTCGGACCGCCGCCGGTGGTTCGCCCTGGCCATCGTCATGACCGCCGCCTTCATGGACCTGGTCGACGTCACGATCGTCAACATCGCCATCCCGAGCATCCAGCGGGACACCGGCGCCACGTTCAGCTCGATCCAGTGGATCACCGCCGGATACGCCCTGGCCTTCGCCGCGGGGCTGATCACCGGCGGCCGGCTCGGCGACATCTACGGCCGCAAGCGGATCTTCCTCATCGGCATCGCCGGCTTCACGCTCGCCTCCGCCCTCTGCGGATTCGCCGCCAACCCCGAGATGCTCGTCGCCTCCCGCATCCTCCAGGGCGGCACCGCCGCCCTGATGGTCCCGCAGGTGCTGTCGATCGTGCACGCCACCTTCCCCGCGCACGAGCGCGGCAAGGTCTTCGGCCTCTTCGGCGCGATTGTCGGCCTCGGCGCGGTCTCCGGCCCGCTGCTGGGCGCGCTGCTCACCGAGTGGAACATCGCCGGCCTCGAATGGCGCCCGATCTTCCTGATCAACCTGCCCGTCGGCATCGCCGGACTGGTGCTGGGCCGGCTGTTCATCACCGAGTCCAAGGCGCCCCGGGCGCTCCGCCTCGACCTGACCGGTGTGGTGCTGGTGACGCTCGGGATGCTCATGCTGATCTACCCGCTGACCCGGGGCGAGGAGCTGGGCTGGCCGATGTGGGGCTATCTGTCGATGGGCGGCAGCGTCCTGGTCCTGCTCGTCCTGGTGGTGTTCGAGCGGGCCAGGGCCGCGCGGACCGGGTCGCCGCTGATCGAGCTGTCGCTGTTCCGGGTCAAGAGCTTCGCCGCGGGCATCGCCGTGCAGCTGACCTTCGGCGTCGGCCTCGGCATCTTCTTCCTGGTCTGGACGCTGTACATGCAGCAGGGGCTGGGCTGGAGCGCACTGCGGGCCGGCACCACCGGCATCCCGTTCTCCATCTCCGTCTCCGCCGCCGCCGGCATCTCCGTCCAGAAGCTCGTGCCGCGCTACGGCCGCAAGGTCCTCCAGGCCGGAGCGCTCCTCATGATCGCCGGACTGCTGATCTACATCTGGGAGTCCGACCGCTACGGGATGGGCATCACGTCCTGGCAGATGGCGCTGCCCCTGGTCGTGATGGGCGTCGGCATGGGGCTGATCGTCGCCCCGCTGGCCGACGCGGTGCTCTCCGAGGTGCCGAAGGAGCACTCCGGTTCGGCGTCCGGGCTGTTCAACACCGTGCAGCAGATGGGCAACGCCCTCGGGCTCGCGCTCGTCTCGGTGGTCTTCTTCGGGTCGATCGGTGACCGGCTGGCGCCGCCGCAGATCGGCCCCGCGTTCGCCGACGCCTTCGAGCACTCGCTCGGGTGGGTGGCCGGTGTGCTCGCCGTGATCTTCCTGCTGATGTTCGCGCTGCCGGCCCGGCCGAAGCAGCACGTGGAGGGCGGCGACGACGCCGCCGGGGCCGCCGACGAGACCGAGACACCCGCCGCGGAGCCGGTGCTCACCCACTGACCCGCGCGGAACGGGACGGAAGAGACCACGGTGCCCGCACCCCGCAGGGGGAGCGGGCACCGCCGTGTCCGACGGCGGGCGTACGGCTCCGAGGCGCGGCGTCAGCAGATGCGCGTACGGCTCTCCATCGCGCAGCGGGCCGCCTCCTCGTCGCCGTACACCTCGCACATGTGGCGGCCGTCGGGTGTCGCCGTGTGCTCGACCTCCCAGAGGCTGGTCTCGCTGCCGTCGAGCAGCAGGAAGGCGTGCTCGTACAGGGTGAAGCCGGCGTCCCGGCCGTCGACCCGGCACTGCCGGCCGAAGATCTGCGTGATGTGGTGCGCGAAGGCCGCCCGCAGCAGCCGGGCCGTCTCCTCGCCCGGCACGTCGCGGTTCTCCGCGCGGCGCAGCACCCGCCGGGCGTGGTCGGCGGAGTTGTCCGGCGCGTACATCCGGGGCAGCGGGGCCGGGGGAGCCGCCATCAGGGCGGTGAGGATCTCCAGATCGGCCTGCGGCCCGTCGTCCCCGAAGAGCGGGGCCTCGCTGAAGCCGCCGGCCAGCCGGGACGCGGCGACGTGGACGTCGGCCTCCTCGTCGTACAGTTCGTACTGGCGGTCGTCCGGGCCCTCGCAGCAGCGCGGACCGGGAGCGCGCGGACCTTGGTGCACCAGCTCCCACAGCGTCATCGCGGAGCCGTCGGCGAGCAGATACGTGTGCCGGTAGGTCTCGCGGTGCAGGGCCGCGCTGTGGTGCGAGGAGTGCAGCGCGCTGCTGTGGGCGAGCGCGGTGCCGAGCCGGTCGACCGTGCCGTCGGGCAGGTCGAACGAGTTGAGAGCCCGTCGCAGGAGTCGGTCGAGGTGCTGCTCGGTAGTCTCGTACGGATCGCTCAAGGTGCTGTCTCCAGGCCGTCGCCGCGTGTTACGTGGTGCGTGCTCAACGTAGTCCCTGGGTCCGACATCGTGACCGGGGTTGAGAAAAACGTACGGCACACGCAGAAGGTTCCCGGGTCGGCCGAACTTCCTTACGCGGACGGGGAGTCGGATCGTCCGCTTTCGTCGGCCGGGGGCGCGTTCCGCCCCGACCGCACGCCGTAGAGATCGCCGTACGACGGGAAGGTGCCGCCGCCGCGCCCGGCGCGCTCGACACCCGTGGCCGCCCGGACGGCCTTCACGATCGCGCGCGTCACGGCGTCCGCACCGGCCGCCAGCAGGCCGTTGAGGGCGACCGGGTCCGCCGGGGCGAGCTGCCGGGCGCCGGTGGCGAGCGCGAAGACGGTGTCCCCGTCGGTCAGCAGGTGCACCGGCCGGATGGCGCGGGCCAGCCCGTCGTGCGCGGTCCCCGCGAGCTTCTGGGCCTGCGCGCGGCCCAGGTCGGCGTCCGTCGCGACGACGGCGAGCGTGGTGTTGAGCGGGGGGCGCGCGGAGGCGTCGTGCGCCTCCTCCAGGCGCCTTCGCGCCGCCCGGTGGACCTCCGGCGCGGGCGCCACGGCCGGTTCCGCCCCGCCGTACTCCCCGTACAGCACCCCCGTGTGCGGATCGAGCACCGAACCCGCCGCGTTCACCACCACCAGCGCCGCCACCGTGATCCCGGAAGGCAGCAGCACGCTCGCCGTGCCGACCCCGCCCTTCAGCCGCCCGGCCACCGCCCCCGTCCCCGCCCCGACGCAGCCCTGCGCGACCGCCGCACCCGGCTCCGACGCCGCGGCCGCCTCCACCGCCGCCCGCCCGGTCGCGGCGTCCGGCCGGGCCCGCCAGTCCCCGCCGCGCCCCAGGTCGAAGACGCACGCCGCCGGCACGACCGGGACGACCTGCGCCGGATCGGGGCCGACGCGCACCCCGCGCGCCCGCTCCTCCAGCCAGGCCATCACCCCCGACGCCGCGTCCAGTCCGTACGCGCTGCCGCCGGTGAGGACCACCGCGTCGATGCGCTGCACCAGGTTGCGCGGGTCCAGCGCGTCCGTCTCACGGGTCCCCGGGCCGCCGCCGCGCACGTCCACGGCGGCCACCGCGCCGCCCTCGGGCGCCAGGACCACGGTGGTTCCGCTGAGCGCGCCCTCCCCCTCGACCCGGGCGTGGCCGACGCGCACCCCCGCGACATCGGTCAGCGCGTCCCTGCGGGCGGGCGCCTCGGGCGGGGTGGTGGGGGCGGTCATCCGGGGCTCCTCGGGGTGCGTGGCGGGCGTGCGGGTGCCGGTGCACGGTGAACGTACCCACGAGACGCCCGACCGTGCGCAGGCCGCCGCCGAGACCCCGCGACGCGCTCACCCCGTAGCTGCACAAAACAGGGTCAATCACCCCGTACGGACCTACGGTGACGGGGTGACCGAGCCACCAGAAGCCTCCGACGCGGCCGCGCAGCGCCCGCCCGGTGCCGGCACCGGGTCCGCCGGTGCGGCCACCGCACCGCCACCCCCGAGCGGCCCCTCGCGCCTCGCCGGCGCCGTACCGAAGTCCGTCACCGGCCGGGCCACCGCCGCCGGTGTGATCGTCTCCCTCCTGCTGGTCCTGGCCATCGTGCTCGGCAGCCGGCTCCTGGAGAACTTCGACTCCGCGCTCCTGCCGTACGCCGTGGCCACGGTCTTCCTCGCCTTCGGCGTCGCCTACCGCTACACGGTCTGGGTCTCCGCCCCGGGCGCCCGACGACTGTTCAAGAAGGGCTGGGGGAGCCTCTTCTCCACCGAGAACTTCCGCCGGGCCCCCACCGCGCTGCCGAAGATGATCGCCACCTACCTCGGCTTCCAGAAGTTCCTGGGGGCCCGGTCGCACGCCCGCTGGGCCGCCCACCAGCTGATCTTCTGGGGCTGCGTCCTGGCCGCGCTGATCACCTTCCCGCTCACCTGGGGCTGGTTCACCTTCACCTCGGGCACCGGCTCGGGCCCCGGCTACGAGATGCGGATCTGGGGCTTCAAGATCATCGGATTCGACTCGCTGGACTTCCTCGGCTGGCTGATGTTCCACGGCCTGGACATCGCCGCCGTCCTCGTCATCCCCGGCGCCTCCTACTTCCTGTGGCGCCGGATGAAGGACCGCGGGGCCGTCACCGGTCAGCGGTTCGCCTACGACCTGGTGCCGCTGATCGCTCTGATCGTCATCTCGGTGACCGGACTGCTCCTCACCTTCTCCTCGATCTTCCTGCACGGCGGCGGATACGAGTTCCTCGCGATCCTGCACATGGTGTCGGTGGTCTTCACCCTCATCTACATCCCCTTCGGGAAGTTCTTCCACATCGTCCAGCGCCCGGCCGCCGTCGGCATGCAGCTGTTCAAGTACACCGGCCGGCAGGACGACCAGGTCTTCGGCTGCCGCCGCTGCGAGGAGCCCATCGACACCGCCCCCTACGTCGAGAACCTCCGCGGCACCATGCGCGACCTCAGCCTCGGCTTCGACGAGTGGGCCGAGTACTGCCCGCGCTGCAAGCGGGTGCTGCGCGGCAGCGCCTACCTCTCCCAGGTGAAGAAGGGCTTCAAGTGACCGCGGACCCGCACGCCGGCGCCTCGGCGACCGTCCCCCTCGACCCCTCCCTCGCCCCGCCCGGAACCCGCGCCTTCCGCGACGCCGGCGGCATCCCCGCCGACCAGTGGCACGCCGACCAGAACGGGGAGACTCTCGTCCCCACCCACTGCTGCTTCTGCGGCGTCCAGTGCGGCATGTATCTGCGCGTCGACCGCGCCGGCAAGGTCTTCGGCGTCGAACCCCGCAACCACGACATCAACCGGATGCGGCTCTGCCCCAAGGGCATCAACGCCTACCAGCAGATCAACCACCCCGACCGGCTCACCGCCCCGCTCATGCGCCGCTCCCGCGACGAGGAGTTCCGCGAGGTCTCCTGGGACGAGGCCCTCGACTTCACCGTCTCCGAGATCAAGCGCATCCAGCAGGCCCACGGCAACGACGCCTTCGGACTGCTCGGCGGCGCCAGCCTCTTCTCCGAGAAGACGTATCTGGTCGGCAAGTTCGCCCGCGTCGCGCTGAAGACCCGGCACGTGGACTACAACGGCCGGCTCTGCATGGTCAGCGCGGCGGGCGCCAACAAGCTCGCCTTCGGCATCGACCGGGCCGGCAACCCCTTCTCCGACATCCTCCTCACCGACTGCCTGCTGATCGCGGGGTCCAACGTCGGCGAGTGCTTCCCCGTGATGACCCAGTACGTCTGGGGCGCCCGGGACCGGGGCGCCAGCCTCATCGTCGTCGACCCGCGCGAGACCGCCATCGCCCGCACCGCCGACATCCACGTGGCCCTCAAGCCCGGCACCGACTCCGCGTTCTTCAACTCCGTGCTCCAGGTCATCGTCGAGGAGGGCCTCACCGACGAGGACTATCTCGCCGCCCACGCCACCGGCTGGGAGGAGGTGAAGGCCAAGGTCGCCGAGTACCCCCCGGCCCGCGCCGCCGAGATCTGCGGCATCCCCGCCGAACAGATCGTCCAGGTCGCCCGCACCTTCGCCCGCGCCCCCAAGGCCATGGCCTGGCACGCCCGGGGCATCGAGCACCACTCCCAGGGCGTCGAGAACTGCCTCACCGTGATCAACCTCTGCACCGCCACCGGGCACATCGGCAAGCCCGGCGCCGGCTACGGCACCCTCACCGGCCAGGGCAACGGCCAGGGCGGACGCGAACACGGTCAGAAATCCGATCTGCTGCCGGGCGGCCGATCCATCACCAACCCCGAGCACCGCCGCCAGATCTGCGAGATCTGGGGCATCGAGGAGTCCGAACTCCCGCCCGCCGGCACCTCCATGATGGAGATGGTCTGGCAGATGCGGCGTCGCGAGATCCGCGGTCTGATCGGCATCTGCAACAACCCCTTCGTCTCGCTGCCCAACTACCAGGTGGTCAAGGACGGGTACGACACCGCCGAGTTCCACGCCCAATGCGACTTCTTCCTCTCCGAGACCGCGGCCAACGCCCACGTCGTCTTCCCCGTCACCACCTGGGCCGAGGACGACGGCGTCATGGCCAACGCCGAGGCCCGGGTGGTCAAGCACAACAAGGCCCAGGAACCGCCGCCGGGCGTGCGCACCGACACCTGGGTGATGTGCGAACTTGCCCGGCGCCTCGGCGCCGGTGACAAATTCGCCTTCGACGACTCCCGGGCCGTCTTCGACGAACTGCGGATCGCCTCCTCCGGAACGGTCAACGACTACTACGGCATCACCTACGAACGGCTGGAGGAGACCGGCGGCATCGCCTGGCCCTGCCCCTCCACCGACCACCCCGGCACCCCCCGCCTCTTCGAGGACGGCCGGACCTACCACCCCGACGGCAAGATCCATATGCAGGTCGTCGAATGGCACCTCCCCATGGACCCGTACGACGACGAACACCCCATGTCCCTCACCACCGGGCGCACCGTCGCCCACTTCCTCTCCGGCAACCAGACCCGCCGCCTCGGCGGCCTCGTCGAGCAGACCCCGCGCCCCTGGGTCGAGGTCCACCCCTCGCACGGCTTCCGCAACGGCGAACCCGTCCGCGTCGTCACCCGGCGCGGCAGCGAGGTCTTCCCCGCCCTGGTCACCGAGGCGATCCGCCCGGACACCGTCTTCGTCCCGTACCACTGGCCCGTCCCCACGGCGGCGAACGCGCTGACCATCGACGCGCTGGACCCCCGTTCCAAGATCCCCGAGTACAAGGTGTGCGCCTGCCGCATCGAGCACGCCGAGAAGATCGACGAGGTCCCCGCGCCCCCCGTCCCGCCCGGCCACGTCGCCTACGCCGCGGCCCAGGTCTCCCGCACGGACCCGCTGCCGCCCACCTCCCCGCAGGGCCGCGGCACGTCGGAGAGGAGCTGATGACCCCATGATGGGCAGAACGATCTTCATCGACCCGGGGCGCTGCATCGGCTGCCAGGCATGCGTCTCCGCCTGCCGCGAATGCGACTCGCACCGGGGCAAGTCGATGATCCACCTCGACTACACCGACGAGGGCCATTCCGTCGCCTCCCTTCCCACGGTCTGCATGCACTGCGAGGACCCCGTCGCCCCGTGCGCCGAGGTCTGCCCCGCCGACGCGATCCTGGTGACCGCGGACGGCGTGGTCCAGCAGGCCGACACCACCCGCTGCATCGGCTGCGCCAACTGCGTCAACGCCTGTCCCTTCGGCGTTCCCAAGATCGACCTCCGGGCGAAGCTCCAGATGAAGTGCAACCTCTGCTACGACCGCACCGCCTACGGCCTCGCCCCCATGTGCGCCACCGTCTGCCCCACCGGCGCCCTCTTCTACGGAACGGTCGAGGAGCTCCAGGCCGAGCGCCCCGGCGTCCAGGTCGCCGACAGCTTCGTCTTCGGCGAGAGCGAGGTGCGCACGGGCGTGGCCATGGTGGTCCCCGCCGAACGCGTCCAGTGGCCGGTACCGGGCGGCCTGCCCGTCGTGGAGATCAACGGGAAGGACGTCCGCCGATGAGCGTCACCGAACAGCAGCCCTCCGGGGACCCCCGCGAGGCCCTGCACGACCGGATCGCCGCCGATTCGCTCACCACCCGCCGCGACTACCTGCGGATCGTCGCCACCGTCTCCGGCGGCCTCGCCGTCGGCGGACTCGGCGTGGCCGCCGGCATGCTGCCCCGCCACGGCGACCCCGAGGACGGCAAGGCGCCCGCGCCCAAGCGGATCGCCGCCCAACTGCTGCCCGGGGAGTCCGTCTCCTTCCACTACCCCGAGGAGGAGGACCGCGCGGTCGCCGTCCGCCTCGACGACGGCACGCTCGTCGGCTACTCCGCCATCTGCACCCACCTCGCCTGCGCCGTCCTGTGGCGCAAGGACCGGGGGACCGAGGGCGAGCTGTACTGCCCGTGCCACGAGGGCGTCTTCGACGCCCGCACCGGCGAGGTCACCGCCGGGCCCCCGCCGCGCGGACTGCCCAAGGTCGTCCTCACCGAGCAGACCGACGGCAGTGTCTGGGCCATCGGCACCACCCGCTCCGGCGAGAGCATCGAGCACGGGCTCTGCCGCCAGCTCGGCGGCGACCGCCCCGACCTCGCCTCCCGGATCGGCTGCCCCGGGGTCCGCGACGGCGCCGAGGCCCCCGACGCCCCGGGCACCGCCGGCACCGGGGCCACCGCGCCCGAGACCCCGGGCAGGCCGTCATGAGCGACGCCCAGCGACCCGGCACCCCGGGCTATCCCGAATACCACCCCGGCAGCGCCCGCCCCGAACTCAACCGGCCGGTCCACGAGCGCTATCCGCAGATCCGCCCCACCAGCGGCTACGGCGACCCCCGCGTCCGCCACACCGGCCCCGGGCCGGGCGCGGGCACCGACCAGGAGCCCGAGCGGTCCTCGAAGCTGACCGCCCGGCTCGCCCTGGCGATGACCGTCGTCATCGGCCAGCTCTGGGGGCTGACGGTCATCGTCGACGAATGGATGGAGGGCCACACCGGCACCGCCTGGTGGGGGGCCGGATTTCTCTGCCTGTCGTTCCTCGTCGTCCTCGGCCTGTGGTGGCTCGACCCGAAGGACCGCTGACCCGGGGGCCCGGTGGCCCGGTGGCCGGGAGGCTCCCGGTTCCGGGGCCCCGGCGGTCCGCGGACCCGGCCGTCCGTCGTGCCCCCCGAGCGCTGCGGGCGGCCGTGCGCGCGGCGGTCGTACCCTGGAGGTATGAGTACCGCCCCCACCCCCGGCCCGCGCGACGCGAAGCCGGACGAACCGGCCGGGCCCCGGCCGAAGCCCCGGCCGGCCCTGGTCTTCGACGATCCGCTGGACCAGCAGTCCTCGGACGATACGGACCGGGGCTGGGGCGAGCGGGCCCCCTCGGCCGGCAGCGCGGCCGATCTCGCGCGCTTCCTCGACGAGAAGCCGCCGCACCACATCTGATCCCCCGGAACGGTGGCCGCCGCACCGCGCCGGCCGCCGTCGCGCTACTCCCGCGTGCCGCCCCCGGTCGGCCCATCGGCCCCAGTCGGCCCATTGCCTCCGGCGCGCTGGGCGACCAGCGTGTCGCGGATCTCCTTGAGGACCTCCAGTTCGGTGACCTCCAGGGTCTCCTGCACGCCCTCCTTCGCGGCCTCCTGGTCCGCGCGGCGGGCCAGGTACTTCGCCATCGGCAGGACCAGGAGGAAGTAGACGACGGCGGCGGTGATCAGGAAGCTCAGGGTGGCGCTGAGCACCGAACCCCACAGGATCCGGATTCCCTCGGTCGCCTCGCCCGTCTTCGGGTCCGTCACACAGGGGCCCTTGAGGCAGGAGCTGTAGCTCTCCAGGTCCTTGGTGCCGAAAGCGCCGACCAGCGGATTGATGACGCCCCTGACGACCGCGTTCACGATGTTCGTGAACGCCGCGCCGATGACGACCGCGACCGCGAGGTCGATCACATTGCCGCGCAGCAGGAAGGCCTTGAAGCCCTGCAGCACACTGACTTTCTTCTTCTCGCTCACGGGTGAGCCGTCCTTCGTCCGTGCCATAAGTGGAGCCAACTGTTCCGAAACTTACGGCAGTAGGAGGTGAAACCACCCCATTCGCGGCTGATGCCAGGTGACATGGTGGTTCGTCAGTGCGAATCAGCACAGGACCACCGCCAGTCCGGCCGTCATTCTGGCGCCCGCGAGCCGGGTGGCCGTCGTCCTCGGCACGGACAGCACGACCAGCGCCCCGCCGCCCTCGGACATCTCACCGGACGGTGACGGCACCCGGTCCACCCGGGCCGCCTCGGCGAGCACCCGGCCCCCGGCCCCGTCCGCACCGGGGGCGACGACGTCCACCCGGTCTCCCGGCCGCAGCAGCCGTACGGCAGCCGCGTCGGCGATCCGGACCGGCGCCGACACCAGGGCCACCGGGGGCGCGGCGCGCTCCGGCGCCGTACCGGCCGCCACGGCCCTCGGTCCGCCGCCCGGATCCCCCCGCTCGCCCCCGAACGCCCCGGAGGCGGCCAGCGCCGCCGCCGTCAGCGCCAGCCCGGCCGCCATCGTCCGCCGCTGCCGCCACGCGGCCCGCCGCAACCGGTACGCGAAGCCCCCGCGCACCCGGAGCGGCGCAAACGACGGCACCCCGCACGGCGGGGGAGCGGCGGCGGGCGGAGGCGGAGGTGAAGGAGCGGAGGGGGATGCGGGGAGGGAGACGGAACGAGTCGTGGAGAGAGGACGGGGCGTGGAAGGGGATTCGTACGCGGACATGGCGAACACCGCCCGGAGTGGGAGCGACTGGGACCGGAGGCCGGACGGCCGGAGACCGGCGCCCGGAACGGGCCGGACAACGGAAACCGGACCGTGGGGCCCGGCCACCGGTTCTCCGGCGCACGGCTCCCACGATCCGGCATCCGCACGATTCCCGCCGAGCCCTGTGGACGGTCCACAGCTTGGGGAAAACTTCCTCACCCGCAGGAGGGACGGTGTCGGGGGCGGTGCTCCTCCCTCGATGTCCAGAACTCCCTCAACTGCGGGAGGGACACCCGTCGCGCGTGGCGCTACGGCAGCTCGATCCCCGTGTCGATCCCGTCCAGCGCGTGCGCGCACGCGCAGACGCGCTCCTTCGGGAGCCCGGTCACCGTGTCGAAGAGGACCGCGCGCAGCCGGTCGACATTGGCGGCGAACGCCTTCAGGACCTCCTCGTGGGAGACGCCCTCGCCGGCCTCCGCACCCGCGTCCAGGTCCGTGACCAGGGTCATCGTCGTGTAGCACAGCCCCAGTTCACGGGCGAGCACGGCCTCCGGGTGCCCCGTCATGCCGACCACCGACCAGCCCATCGCGGCGTGCCAGCGCGATTCGGCGCGGGTCGAGAAGCGCGGTCCCTCGACGACCACCAGCGTCCCGCCGTCCACGGCCTCCCAGTCCCGGCCGCGCGCCGCCGCCAGCGCGGCCTTGCGGCCCTCGGCGCAGTACGGGTCCGCGAAGCCGAGGTGCACCACGTTCGGCACCGTGCCGTCCGCCCAGGGCTCGCCGTCGTAATAGGTCTGGACGCGCGACTTCGTACGGTCCACCAGCTGGTCCGGCACCAGCAGCGTCCCCGGGCCGTACTCCGGCCGCAGACCGCCCACCGCGCACGGGCCGAGCACCTGGCGGACGCCGACCGAACGCAGCGCCCACAGATTGGCCCGGTAGTTGATGCGGTGGGGCGGCACATGGTGGCCGCGGCCGTGCCGGGGCAGGAACGCGACCTGCCGGCCGCCGATCTCGCCGAGGAAGACGGAGTCGCTGGGCGCTCCGTAGGGGGTGTCCACGCGAACCTCGGTGACGTCCTCCAGGAAGGAGTACAGCCCCGAGCCGCCGATCACGCCGATCTCTGCATTCGTCGTCGCCATGCGGGCCACAGTAGGCGGTGATCCGGGCGGGCGGCCGCCCCGGCCGGGAATACCAGGGACCCCACCGAATCGTTCGGAGGGGTCCCTGGTGAAGCGGGGTGCGCGCTGCTCAGGCGGCCGACGAACCGCTCGACGAAGCGGAGGACGACGAGGTCGAGGCCGAGGAGCCGGACGATCCGGAGGACGAGGCCGACGCGGTGGCCGACGGCTTCGCGTCCGTACCGGAGCCCGAGGAACCGGAACTCTTCGCGGCGGTCGAGGCGGGCGTGCTGCTCGACGAGGAGCCGCGGCTGTCGTTCCGGTAGAAACCGGAGCCCTTGAAGACGATGCCGACCGCGGAGAACACCTTCTTCAGGCGTCCGTCGCAGTTCGGGCACACCGTGAGAGCGTCATCGGTGAACTTCTGCACCGCTTCGAGGCCCTCGCCACACTCGGTGCACTGGTACTGGTAGGTCGGCACTTGTTCCTCCTGGCACTCTTACTCGATGAGTGCTAACGACGCTCCATAGTGACGTATTCCGCGGGATCAGTCCACCGTGACCGGCCCGCGGTGACCGATCCCACGTGCCACGGTCCGGCCCCGCTCCCTCGGCAGCAGCCGGGACCGCAGCGCCAGCAGGGTCACCAGGGCCAGGGCCGTACCCGCCAGCGGCACCAGGAATCCGGTGCTCGCGCCATGGGCGTCGGCGAGCCGTCCGGCCACCGTCACGGCCGCCGCCTGGCCGAGCGCGACCGAGCCGGTCAGCCAGGTGAACGCCTCGGTCCGCGCGGTCCCCGGGACCAGCGCCTCGACCAGCGTGTAGCCGCTGATCAGGGCGGGGGCGATGGAGAGGCCGACCAGCAGTCCGAGCCCGGCCAGCAGCGGTACCGAGTGCACGGCCCACAGGCCCGACGCGGTGAGCGTCAGCGCCGTGTACCCGGCGATCAGCCGGCGTCGCGGCCCGCTCTTCCAGGCGATCGCGCCGCAGGCGATCCCGGCCAGCATGTTGCCGGCCGCGAAGATCCCGTACAGCAGGCCGTTCGCACCGGGGCTGCCGATCTCCTCGGCGAAGGCGGTCAGCGAGACCTGCATCCCGCCGAAGACCGCGCCGATCCCGAGGAAGGCGACGGCGAGCACCCGTACGCCCGGTACGGAGAGCGCCGAGGCGTGGCGCGGCGATCCGGCGTCCCGGGCGGGGCGGACCGGCGGCTGGGTGGCGCGCCGGGCAGCGAAGAGCAGCCCGCCCGCCAGGGTGAGGGCGGCCTCGGCGATCAGCCCGGCCGCCGGGTGCACGCCGGTGCACAGCGCGGTGGCGAGCACGGGGCCGATGACGAAGGTGAACTCGTCCGTCACCGATTCGAAGGCCGCCGCCGTCGCCAGCAGCGGCGAGGTCTCCCGGTCCGGCCCGGCGCCGAGCACGGCCGCCCAGCGGGCCCGGACCATCGGCCCGATCTGCGGGACCGAGGCACCGGTCGGGACGGCCGCGGCGAACAGCGCCCACATCGGGGCGTCCGCCAGCGCCAGCGCGGTCAGTCCGGAGACCGAGGCGGCGTGCACGAGCACGCCCGGCACCAGCACGGCGCGCTGGCCGAAGCGGTCGGCGAGCTTGCCGGTCTGCGGGGCGAACAGAGCCATGGAGATACCGGTCACGGCGGCGACGGCGCCCGCGCTGCCGTAGGAGCCGGTGGTGTGCTCGACGAGCAGGACGATGCCGATGGTCAGCATCGCGAAGGGCTGCCGTGCGGCGAAGCCCGGCAGGAGGAAGGTCCACGCACCCGGGGTGCGCAGCAGCTGCCCGTATCCGGGGCGCTCGGAGACCGTGGACGCCACGGTCCATGCCTTTCCGCCGCCTGGTGGCCGTGCTCCCGCGGGGCGGGCCGGCACGGGGGTGCGGGCCCGGTCAGGAGCTGCCGAGAGCTGTCCTCTTCGCGCGGAACTGCGGTAGATGCCGGGCGCTCGCAACAGAGGCGGAGGACGCCACGACCGCCATACGGTCGCGCCAGCTCTGCGTCAGGCAGAGTTGGTGGTTCATGCGGCGGTCCGCACGGAACGGGTGGTTCCGGCGGACCTGATTACGTTTCTTCATGCTACAGGCACCGGATCCGGCGCCCTTCCGGCCACAGACAGCGGATCCGGCGTCCCTCCGGCCACAGACAGCGGATCCGGCGTCCCTCCGGCCGCTGCCCGCGCGCACCGTGACCCAGGGGTGCGGCCCTGAGCCGGTGGTGCGCCGGCCTCAGTGGTGCGCCTTCTCCTCGTGCGGCTCGGAGCGGCGAGGGGCCGGTTTCCGGGACCCGGACTCGCGCCGTCCGGATTCCGGTTTCCTGGCCTCGTCGCTCCGGCCCAGCTTCTTGACGGCCTTGAGCGCGCCCGCCGCCTGCGGGCCGGTGAGCGCTTCGGGGCCCGCCCCGCCCGTTCCGGTTCCCAGCCAGCCGGCCAGCTTGCCGCCCTCGCCGATCGCGCGCAGCCGCGCCTCGGTGGCGTCGCGGACCGGGTCGGTGGTCACGACGAGCAGCTCGTCACCGCGGCGCAGCACGGTGGCCGGCGCGGGCACGAAGCTCTTGCCGTCGCGGACGACCAGCGTCACCGCCGCCCCCGAGGGCAGCCGCAGCTCGCCCACCTCGACGCCGTGCATCTTCGACTTCGCCGGGATGGCGACGGACAGCAGATGGCCGCGCAGCCGCTCCAGGGGCGCCGATTCGATGCCCAGGTCGGCCGCCTCCGACGGGTCCTCGGCGATCCGCAGCGACTTGGCCAGCCAGGGCAGCGTCGGCCCCTGGATGAGGGTGTAGACGACGACGAGGACGAAGACGATGTTGAAGACGCGGGTGGAGCCCTCGATCCCGGACACCATGGGGATGGTCGCCAGGATGATGGGGACCGCGCCGCGCAGCCCGGCCCAGGACATCAGGGCCTTCTCCTGCCACGGCAGCCGGAACGGCGCCAGCGAGACGAAGACCTCCAGCGGCCGGGCCACCACGGTCAGCACCAGACCCACGATGATCGCGGGCCAGAAGTCGTCGACCAGGTCGTGCGGGGTGACCAGCAGTCCGAGCAGGACGAACATGCCGATCTGGGCCAGCCAGCCGAGCCCGTCCGCGAAACCGCGCGTCGCCGGCCAGTGCGGCAGCTTGGCGTTCCCGAGGATCATCGCGGCCAGGTAGACGGCGAGGAACCCGCTTCCGTGGAGCATCGCGCCGGCCGCGTACGCCGACACCGCGATGGCCATCACGGCGATCGGGTAGAGGCCGGAGGCGGGCAGCGCCACATGGCGCAGTCCGTACGAGCCGAGCCAGCCGACGGCGATGCCCACGGCCGCGCCGATCGCCAGCTCCAGGGCTATCTCGCCGATCAGTACGTACCAGCTGTCGACCGGACCCCGGGTGGAGAAGGCCACGACGAGGATCACCACGGGGGCGTCGTTGAACCCGGACTCTGCCTCCAGGACGCCGGTCACCCGGGAGGGCAGCGGCACCTTGCGCAGCACGGAGAAGACGGCCGCGGCGTCCGTGGAGGAGACGACCGCACCGATGATCAGTGCCTGCCGCCACTCCAGACCCACCAGATAGTGCGCCCCGGCCGCGGTCACGCCCACGCTCACCCCGACGCCGACGAGGGAGAGCACGGCGGCGGCGGGCAGGGCCGGTCTGATCTCCTTCCACTTCGTGCCGAGACCACCCTCGGCGAGGATCACGACCAGGGCCGCGTAGCCGATCACCTGCGTCAGTTCCGCGTTGTCGAACTTGACGTCGAAGAACCCGTCCTGGCCCATGGCGACGCCGATGCCGAGGTACAGGAGCAGGCTGGGGAGCCCGCTGCGCGACGAGATGCGCACCGCGGCCACCGCGACGAGCAGGACGAGCGAGCAGACGAGCAGGAGTTCGTTGAGCGTGTGGACAGTCAGTGGCCGGTCCTTTCCCGCGTACGCCTGCCGGATCGACTTCCGGCGGCCAGTACTTCGTTACCTTACCTAATCTTTAACGCTTTCTTGATGCGTTCGAGTATTCGTACGATCGCTACGCAATTCGAACCATCCCGATACCGCGTCGGACCGGCCTCGACGCTGCGCCTATGGTTGCTCCTGCACTCCCAGGACCCTGCCCCTCGAAGGACAGCGATGCCCGCCAACACAATCGCCTCTTCCGGCACCACCGGTACCGCCGGCGGTAGGACCGGCAAGAAGAAAGGGCGACGCGCCCGTCTGATCGTGATCGTGCTGGTGCTGGCGCTCGTCGCGGGCCTCGGTTACGGGACGTACTGGTCGGTGTCCACCGTGCGCGCCTCGTACCCGCAGACCAACGGAACGCTGAAGCTGCCCGGCCTCGACGCCAACGTCGAGGTGAAGCGCGACGGTTACGGCATTCCGCAGATCTACGCGGACTCCGACGCCGACCTCTTCCGCGCCCAGGGCTTCGTCCACGCGCAGGACCGCTTCTGGGAGATGGACGTCCGCCGCCATCTGACCGCGGGCCGCCTCTCCGAGATGTTCGGCTCCGGTCAGGTCGAAACGGACTCGTTCCTGCGCACCCTGGGGTGGCGCAAGGTCGCGCAGGAGGAGTACGACACCGTCCTGTCCGACGAGACCAAGAAGAACCTCCAGGCGTACGCGGACGGCGTGAACGCCTACCTCAAGGGGCGCGACGGCGCGGACATCTCCGTGGAGTACGCCGCCCTCGGCCTCACCAACGACTACAAGCCCACCGAGTGGACCCCGGTCGACTCGGTCGCCTGGCTGAAGGCCATGGCCTGGGACCTGCGCGGCAACATGCAGGACGAGATCGACCGTTCGCTGATGACGAGCCGGCTCGACGCCAAGCAGATCGAGGACCTGTACCCGCCCTACCCGTACGAGAAGCACCGCCCGATCGTCGACCAGGGCGCGATCTCGCCGGTCACCGGGAAGTTCGACCCCGAGGCGAAGCCGTCCTCCGGCACGGGCGCGGCCACCGCGCAGGGTGCCGTCGAAGGGCTGACCTCGCAGCTCGGCTCGCTCTCCGACACCCTGGACCAGATCCCCGCGCTGCTCGGCCCGAACGGCACGGGCATCGGCTCCAACTCCTGGGTCGTCTCCGGCAAGTACACGACGACCGACAAGCCGCTTCTCGCCAATGACCCGCACCTGGCCCCGCAGCTGCCCTCGCTCTGGTCCCAGATGGGGCTGCACTGCCGCGCCGTCTCGGAGACCTGCAAATACGACACCGCCGGCTACACCTTCTCCGGCATGCCCGGCGTGATCATCGGCCACAACCAGGACATCGCCTGGGGCTTCACCAACCTCGGTGCCGACGTGACCGACCTCTTCCTGGAGAAGGTCTCCGAGGACGGCTACCTGTACGACGGGAAGACCAAGCCGTTCACCACTCGCGAGGAGACCATCAAGGTCGCCGGCGGCAAGGACCGGCACATCACCGTCCGCGAGACGAACAACGGCCCCCTGGTCTCCGACCGCAGCTCCGAACTGGAGAAGGTAGGCCAGAAGGCGCCCGTCACCAACGCGGCACCCGACCGCGCGGACGGCTACGGAGTCGCGCTGCGCTGGACCGCGCTCGACCCCGGCCACTCCATGGACGCCGTCTTCGAGCTCAACCGCGCCAAGGACTTCGCGAGCTTCCGGGCCGCGGCGAAGCACTTCGAGGTGCCCTCGCAGAACCTGATCTACGCCGACACCAAGGGCCACATCGGCTACCAGGCACCCGGCAGGATCCCGGTCCGCAAGTCCGGCGACGGCTCGATGCCGAGCCCCGGCTGGAGCTCCTCGTACGGCTGGAAGAAGGACCCGATCCCCTTCGACGAGCTGCCCTACGAGTACGACCCCGAGCGCGGCTACATCGTCACGGCCAACCAGGCGGTCATCGACAAGGACACCTACCCCTACTTGCTCACCCAGGACTGGGGCTACGGCAGCCGCAGCCAGCGGATCAACGACCTCATCGAGTCGAAGATCAAGGGCGGCGGCAAGATCTCGACCGAAGACATGCAGAAGATGCAGATGGACAACACCAGCGAGATCGCCGCGCTCCTGGTGCCCGAACTGCTGAAGATCAACATCTCGGACAAACACGTCCGCGAGGCGCAGAAGCTGCTGGAGGGCTGGGACTACACCCAGGAGTCCGACTCGGCGGCCGCCGCCTACTTCAACGGGGTCTGGCGCAACATCCTCAAGCTGGCCTTCGGCGACAAGCTGCCCAAGGAGCTGCGCGTCGAGGGCGAGTGCCTGAACGTGCCCCCGGCCAAGAGCTCCGGACCGGTCGACGAGCAGAAGAAGCTGGTCCGCGAGTGCGGCCGGCGCGCCCCCGACTCGGCCCAGCCGGACGGCGGCGACCGCTGGTACCAGGTCGTGGCCGACCTCATGGACAAGCCGGACAGCGCGTGGTGGAAGACCCCGGCGAACCGCAAGGACAAGGCGACCGACAGCCGGGACGAGCTGTTCGCCCGCGCCATGGAGGACGCCCGCTGGGAGCTGACCGCCAAGCTCGGCAAGGACATCACCACCTGGAGCTGGGGCCGGCTGCACCAGCTGACCCTGAAGAACCAGACCCTCGGCAAGGAGGGCCCCGGACTGCTCCAGCGGCTCCTCAACCGGGGCCCCTGGAACCTCGGCGGCGGCGAGGCCGCGGTGAACGCCACCGGCTGGAACGCGGCGGGCGGCTACGAGGTGGTCTGGGTCCCGTCGATGCGGATGGTCGTCAACGTGGGGGACTGGGACAAGTCCCGCTGGATCAACCTGACCGGCGCCTCCGGCCACGCCTTCAGCGCCCACTACACCGACCAGACCGACAAGTGGGTCAACGGCGAACTGCTCGACTGGTCCTTCGGCACCAACGCGGTGGCGAGCTCGACGAAGGACACGCTGACGCTGAAGCCGTAGCCATGGACCGGAGCGGCGCTCTCGGTCGGAGCGTTGCTCCGGAAGCGGGGCGCCGATCGCCGATCGGAGCGCTGCTCACTTTGTGAGCACTGATCCCAAAGCGGAGCACTGCTCACATTATGACCGCTGATGCCGAAGCGGAGCGCCGCTCTCGTCGGATGTCAGCGCTCTGCGAAGCGCCGGGCGCCCGACGGTGTCACCACGGCGTCCACGGGGTGGTCGTGCGGTTCCTCGGGAACCCGCGCGACCACCTCGTTGCCGTAGAGCAGGACGACGAGCGCCGGGTCGGCCCCGGCGGCGGCGAGCCGGGCGAGCACGCGGTCGTAGCTGCCTCCGCCCCGGCCCAGCCGCATTCCGCGCTCGTCCACGGCGAGACCCGGCAGCAGCACGGCGTCGGCGGCCAGCACGGCATCGGCGCCGAGCCGGGGTCCGGAGGGCTCCAGCAGTCCGCGCCCCGCCCGTTCCAGCCCTTCCGTGCCCTCGTAGGGCGCCCAGTCCAGGTCGTTGTCCGGCAGGAGCACCGGGAGCAGGACGCGTACGCCCCGGGCGCGCAGCGCGTCCAGCAGGGCGCGGGTGCCCGGCTCGCGTCCCACCGAGACATACGCGGCGACGGTGCGGGCACCGGCCAGCTCGGGGAGTTCCAGGGCGCGGCGGGCGAGGGCCGCGGCGGCATCCGCCACCTCCTGCGGGGTCAGGAGGCCGCGCGCGGCGAGCAGTTCACGCCGCAAGAGCGCCTTTGCGGACATGTCGGAGTTCAACGGGGCACCTTCGGTTGGTACGTACGGTCATATATGAGTACAAAGTTAACCGGAGACTCATCTTCCGCCCATGTGCCCCGGATAGGGTTCTGCGCATGACCCAGTCGAACCCCAGGATCAGCAAGGCCGTCATTCCGGCGGCGGGACTCGGGACCCGCTTCCTGCCGGCCACCAAGGCCACTCCCAAGGAGATGCTGCCTGTCGTCGACAAGCCTGCCATCCAGTACGTCGTCGAGGAGGCGGTCGCCGCCGGGCTGACCGACGTCCTGATGATCACCGGTCGCAACAAGCGGCCCCTGGAGGACCACTTCGACCGCAATTACGAGCTGGAGTCGGCCCTCACCCGCAAGGGGGACGGTGAACGGCTGCGCAGGGTCCAGGAGTCGAGCGACCTCGCGACCATGCACTACGTCCGCCAGGGCGACCCGCGCGGCCTCGGGCACGCGGTCCTGTGCGCGGAACCGCACGTCGGCGACCAGCCGTTCGCGGTGCTGCTCGGTGACGACCTGATCGACCCGCGCGACCCGCTGCTGACCCGGATGGCCGAGGTCCAGGAGCGCGAGGGCGGCAGCGTCATCGCCCTCATGGAGGTGCCGCCCGCCCTGATCCACCAGTACGGCTGCGCGGCCGTGGAGCCGACCGCCGAGGACGACGTCCTGCGGATCACCGGCCTGGTCGAGAAGCCCGACCCGGCCGACGCGCCCAGCAACCTGGCCATCATCGGGCGCTATGTCCTGGACCCCGCCGTCTTCGGGATACTGCGCAGGACCGAACCGGGCCGGGGCAACGAGATCCAGCTGACCGACGCGCTGCAACTCCTCGCGGCGGACGACAAGGTCGGCGGACCGGTGCACGGCGTCGTCTTCCAGGGCCGCCGCTATGACACCGGTGACCGGAGCGACTACCTCCGTGCCATTGTCAGACTCGCGTGCGAACGTGAGGACCTGGGCCCGGACTTCCGGACCTGGCTGCGCAGTTATGTCACGGAGGAGATGTAGGACCTTGAGCAGCACGATCTGGTCGGTGGACGAGCACCTGGACGACATCCTCGCCGCGGTGAGGCCGCTCGAACCCATCGAGCTCCAACTGCCCGAGGCCCAGGGCTGCGTCCTGGTCGAAGACGTCGTGGTGGAGATCGCCCTGCCGCCCTTCGACAACAGCTCGATGGACGGGTACGCGGTCCGGATCGCCGATGTCGCGGGCGCGAGCGAGGAGTTCCCCGCCGTCCTCACGGTCGTCGGGGACGTCGCGGCGGGCGACGCCGGACTGGACGGCGGCCGGCGGGTCGGTCCCGGGGAGGCCGCCCGCATCATGACGGGCGCCCCGCTGCCGGAAGGCGCCGAGGCCGTGGTCCCGGTCGAGTGGACCGACGGGGGCGCGGGCGGCGGTCCGGCCGCCACCATGCGCGCCCACAGCGACGCGCCGGAGGGCGCGGCCGGCGAGGTGCGGGTGCACCGCCCCGTGGAGGCGCGGGCCCACGTCAGGGACCGGGGCAGCGATGTGCGCCCCGGCGATCTGGCGCTGCGCGCCGGTTCGGTGATCGGGCCGCCGCAGATCGGGCTGCTCGCCGCGATCGGCCGCTCCACGGTGAAGGTGCGGCCCCGGCCGCGCGTCGTGGTGATCTCCACCGGCAGCGAGCTGGTGCAGCCGGGCGAGGAGCTGACCGGCGGCCGGATCTACGACTCCAACAGCTTCGCCCTGACGGCCGCCGCGCGCGACGCCGGGGCGATCGCGTACCGGGTCGGCGCCGTCACCGACGACGCGGACGAGCTGCGCGCCACCATCGAGGACCAGCTGATCCGCGCCGACCTCGTGGTCACCACGGGCGGGGTCAGCGTCGGGGCGTACGACGTGGTCAAGGAGGCGCTGTCCTCGGTGGGCGAGGAGGACGGGCCGGGCGGCAGCGTGGACTTCCGCAAGCTGGCCATGCAGCCCGGCAAGCCGCAGGGATTCGGCGCCATCGGCCCCGACCACACCCCGCTGCTGGCGCTGCCGGGCAATCCGGTCTCCAGCTATGTCTCGTTCGAACTGTTCGTCCGCCCCGCGATCCGCACGCTGATGGGCCTGCCCGATGTCGGCCGGCCCACCGTTCGGGCCGCCCTGGACACCGGGAAGGCGCTGTCCTCGCCGTCCGGCAAGCGGCAGTTCCTGCGCGGGACGTACGACGCGGAGGCCGGCACGGTCGCTCCGGTCGGCGGTTCCGGATCGCATCTGATCGCCGCGCTGGCCCAGGCGGACGCGCTGATCGTGCTGCCCGAGGACCTCACCTCCGCCGAGCCCGGCACGGACACGGAGGTGATCCTGCTCCGCTGACCGCCGCCCGGTGGCGGTACGGTGTCTGCCGCTGTGCCGTCCGGGGACACCCCCCGGACCCCGGACCGCACCCGGTGCGGCCCCGGGGCCACCGGCGCCCTACCCGCTAGGCGGACTTGGTTTTGAGTACGCAGAACAGGCTGACGCACATCGACGAGGCGGGCGCCGCCCGCATGGTCGACGTCTCGGCGAAGGACGTCACCGCGCGCGTCGCCCGCGCCAGCGGCCGGGTCCTCGTCTCGCCGCGCGTCATCGAACTGCTCCGGGGCGAGGGGGTCCCCAAGGGCGACGCCCTCGCCACCGCGCGCATCGCCGGGATCATGGGGGCCAAGCGCACCCCGGACCTCATCCCCCTCTGCCACCCCCTCGCCGTCTCCGGTGTCACGGTCGACCTGTCCGTGGCCGACGACGCCGTGGAGATCACGGCGACCGTGAAGACCACGGACCGCACCGGGGTGGAGATGGAGGCCCTGACGGCCGTGTCGGTGGCCGGGCTGACCGTCGTCGACATGATCAAGGCCGTGGACAAGGCGGCCGTCATCACCGATGTCCGGGTCGAGGCGAAGTCGGGCGGCAAGTCCGGCGACTACCGGCGGCCCGCCTCCGGCGGAGCGGACGCGTGAGCGCCCCGGAACCGGCCCCGGCCGACTACCGCGCCCTCGTGGTGACCGCCTCGAACCGCGCCGCGGCCGGGGTCTACGCCGACCGGGGCGGTCCGCTGATCGCCGAGGCGCTGACGGCCCTGGGCTTCGCGGTCGAGGGGCCGCGCGTGGTCCCGGACGGGGACCCGGTGGCCGAGGCGCTGCGGGCCGGGGTGGCCGAGGCGTACGACGTCGTCGTGACCACCGGCGGCACGGGCGTCTCGCCGACCGACCGCACCCCGGAGGCGACCCGCTCCGTCCTGGACTACGAGGTCCCGGGCATCCCGGAGGCGATCCGCGCCGAGGGCCGCGACAAGGTCCCGGCGGCGGCGCTGTCCCGGGGCGTGGCGGGAATCGCCGGGCGCACCCTCGTCGTCAATCTGCCCGGTTCCACGGGCGGGGTGCGCGACGGCCTCGCGGTGCTGGAACGCCTGCTGGTGCACGCCGTCGACCAGCTGCGCGGCGGCGACCACCCTCGACCGGGGAGCCCGAGCTGAACGTCCCGACCTGGCCGGTGATCCTGGTGGACGGCGACGTCGCCCTCCGGCCGATAAAGGTGCGCGACCAGCGCGTGTGGCGCGAGGTCAACCGGCGCAACCGGGACTGGCTGCGGCCCTGGGAGGCGACCGTGCCGCCGCCGGCCCCGGGCGGTCCGGTGGCCCAGCGTCCCACGTACCGGCAGATGGTCCGTCATCTGCGGTCCGAGGCCAACGCGGGCCGGATGCTGCCGTTCGCGATCGAGTACCAGGGGCGGCTGGTCGGGCAGTTGACCGTCGCGGGGATCACCTGGGGCTCGATGTGCTCGGGGCACGTGGGCTACTGGGTGGACCAGGCGGTGGCCGGGCGCGGGGTGATGCCGACGGCGGTGGCACTGGCGGTCGACCACTGTTTCCAGGTGGTCGGACTGCACCGGATCGAGGTGTGCATTCGCCCGGAGAACGGGCCGAGCCGCCGGGTGGTGGAGAAACTCGGATTCCGTGAGGAGGGGCTGCGTCCCCGCTATCTCCACATCGACGGCGCGTGGCGGGACCATCTGATCTACGCGCTCACCGCGGAGGAGGCCCCGGACGGGCTGCTGCGGCGATGGCACAGGTCGCGGCGGCAGCGGCCGGAACAGGCCACGGAATAACATATGTGTTCGAATTTGATCGAGTGATGCCCGCTAACGTGCAGGCAAACGCCGACTGTTGATCCGAACAATCACAAAAAAAGTCCGTGATATCAGCCGGATCGTGCGACACACCGCGCCAATTGGCGGATGCCTCCACTCAAACCCCTCTACGGTGTGAGATGTGAGCAGCAGCGGCCTCATCTACGCAGTCATTGTCGGGGCCTGGGCCGCCTACTTGGTGCCGATGTGGCTCCGCAGGCAGGACGAGCTGAACGAGGCGCGTCCGACCGAACGCTTCAGCACCGCCATCCGGCTGCTCTCCGGCCGGGCGGCGATGGAGCGCCGTTACGCCAAGGAGCTGCGGGGGCGCACCGACGAGGAGGCGGCGCCCGACGCCGACCCGGACGAGATCACGGACTCCCTGGAATCCGTCGACGTCCGGGCCTTTTCCGCGCCCCCGGCGCACACCGAGCTACGGGTGCACGACCCGGCTCGTACGCCGGAGCGCGCTCCCTCGGGGCTCGCGGGACGCAAACGCCCGGGGCGCCCCGCCGGCATCGACGCGGAACGCGCCCGTCGCGCCCAGCGCCTCCAGGTCCTCGCGCGCCGCCGGCGCACCACCGTGGTCCTCTTCCTCGCCTTCACGCTCGGCGCGATCGTCGCGGCGGTCGGCGGACTGCGCTTCCTCTGGGCGCCCGCGGTCCCCGCGGTGCTGCTGAGCACGTACATCGTGCATCTGCGCGCCCAGGAACGGCGCAGGTTCGCCTTCACCATGGACCGCCGCCGCGCCGAGGTCGCCGCCCAGCGGCTGCGCGAGAACCGCCCCCGCCGCCACCAGCCCGCCTCCGCGGCCCCCGTCGAGACCGACGAGGACGCCGAGACGCGCCACCCCGCCCCCGAGCCCACCCCCTCGGTCTCCCCCCAGGAGGCCGGCCGTCGCGCCCTGGTCGAGCAGACGGACCACGCGGAGTGGGTCGACCAGCAGCGCGAACGCGGCCGGGTCCAGGGCGACAGCTGGGAGCCCGTCCCCGTCCCCCTCCCGACCTACGTCACCGCCCCCGTCGCCCCCCGCGCCACCGGCGGCGTCGAGGTCGGCAACCCGGAGACCTGGAGCGCCGCCCGCTCCTCCTCCGCCGAACCCGCCCCCCAGCCTCCCGCCGCCCCCGTGGACCCGGCCCCCCGCCAGCGCTCCACCCCCTCCCGCCGCTCCCGCGAGCGCGGCCGCACCCCCCTCTTCGACCAGTACGAAGAGGGCGACCGCCCCCGCGCCGCCAACGAGTGACCCCCGCCCCCGCCGCCGCGACGCCGCCACGGCTGACCAGCGCGGAACGGATTTCCGACCACCCCGTGGAGGGTGCTAGAGTTTCACTCGTCGCAAGGGCCTGTGGCGCAGTCTGGTAGCGCACCTCGTTCGCATCGAGGGGGTCTGGGGTTCAAATCCCCACAGGTCCACGCACAGATGTTCTTGAGTTTGCTCAGGAACGAGACGAGATCCCGTCCGATCGCATGATCGGGCGGGATCTTCGTCGTTGTCGGGCGGGTGATGCCCCGGCCGCTTCGGGTCATGCCGGGGCCGGGGTGATGTTCTGGTTGGCGTGGAAGAAGTTGTCCGGGTCGTAGGTCTGCTTGATCTCGGACAGGCGGTCGTAGGAGCCGCGGTAGGTGGAGCGGATGCGGTCGGTCGGTTCTTCCTGGCCGAGGAAGTTGACGTAGGCGCCGCCCATGGAGTGGGGATGGAGCTCCGTCCAGAAGTCGACGCACCACTGGCGGACGCGGTCGGCGTTGGCCGGGTCGGGGTCGATGCCGGCGACGACGCCGGACCACATGGCGTCGCGGTAGGCCCAGGGGGTTTCGGCGGGGCCGACGCGGTGGGCGGCTCCGTCGACGGGGTAGAGGTGCATGGTCGACAGGGCGGTGGGCAGGGCGCGTCCGTACCTCTCGTAGACGTCGATCGCCTCGTCGGAGATCGAGTCGAAGAAGTCGCCGCGCCAGTACCACTGGAGCCCCTTGGGGATCAGGTCGTCGAACATGGACTGGAGGGCCGGGTAGGGCATGGGGCTGGTGAAGTGGAACGCGGGGGGCGCCGGGTCGTTGACGGGTGCCAGGGCCTCCTCCAGCCGGCCGTCGGCGAGGTCGCCGGTGTAGCACCAGACGACGCCGCACATCTTCCGGCCGTGGATCTCCTCCGGGAAGGGCGGGCCCGGGGGGACCGCCAGGAGGGCGAAGAAGCCGTTGAGTTCGTCGGGTGCGGCGGGCAGGAACTCGCGGTACCAGCGGAGCACCTCGGCCGTGCGCTCGACCGGCCACACGGTCACCGCGACGCCCACCGTGTCCACCGGGTGCAGCCGGTAGGTGAAGGAGGTGACGACGCCGAAGTTGCCGCCGCCGCCCCGCAGCGCCCAGAAGAGGTCCGGGTGCTCCTTCTCCGAGGCGGTGACGAACGTGCCGTCGGCCAGGACGACGTCGGCGGCGAGCAGACTGTCGATGGTCAGGCCGTAGGCCCGGGTCAGATGGCCGTGGCCGCCGCCGAGCGTGAGGCCGCCCACGCCGGTCGTCGACATGATCCCGGCCGGTACGCCGCGTCCGAACGTATGGGTCGCGTGGTCCACGTCGCCCAACTGCGCGCCGCCGCCCGCCTGGACCGTGCCGGCCCCCGGGTCGACGCGCACCCAGCGCATCGGCGAGAGGTCGAGCGTCAGCCCGCCGTCGATCAGGCACAGCCCCGGGCCGCTGTGGCCGCCGCCCCGGACCGCGAGGTCGATGCCCGACTCCTGGGCGAAGGCGAGCGTGGCGCGCACGTCCGCCGCGTCCACGCAGCCGGCGATGGCCGCGGGGCGTCGGTCGATCATGGCGTTGTAGAGGCTGCGGGCTTCGTCGTACCCCTCGTCCGCCGGAGTCACGACAGGCCCCCGCAAGGTGTCGCGCAGGGTGGCGAGGGCCGTTCCGTCGATGCTGGTCATGGTCGAACACCTCTGGGCGGTCCCGGGTCCGGGACCTCGACATCACGGTTCCAGTGTGACGCGGGTCACATGGGCGGGCGAGGGGTGGGCCCCTCGTTCCCCGCGTTCCGTCCTGCCTGCCCTTCGTCGCCCCGTGCCGGCCCGCCGCCCCGCGCGTCTCCTTCCGCTTCCTCTTCCCCGTTTTCGGCCGTGCCTTCCGGGCGGAGGCGGGAGGGGACCTCGGCGAGACGGGCCGCCGGGTGCCAGTCGCGGCCGCCGGGGAGGGACCAGTCGTAGTGGACGGCGAGGAGGCGGAGGAGGAGGGCGAGTGCGATGCCGAGGCCGGTGCCGATCTGGGGGGTGCCGGAGTACCAGCAGACGACCGTGACGCCGGAGACGACGAGGGCCACCGTGGCGTAGAGGCCGTTGCCGCCGAACACGGCCGGGCGGCGTCCGAGGACGATGTCGCGCAGCGCGCCTCCGCCGACGGCGGACATGGTGCCCAGGAGGACCGCGGGGAGCCAGCCGAGCCCGGACTGGAGGGTCTTGTTGACGCCCGCGACGGACCAGAATCCGATGACGGCGGCGTCGAGGACCGTGAAGGCCCGCGTCCAGACGGCCTGGCCCATGTTCATCAGGAAGGACACCAGGATGCCGGCGAAGCAGGCCGCGAGGTACGCGTAGTCCGTCAGGGCCACCGGGGTGCCGTGCTGGAGGAGCACGTCGCGCATCAGGCCGCCGCCGAGGCCCGAGAGGATTCCGACGACGAGGAAGCCGAAGAGGTCGAGGCCCTCCTCCCGGGCGATGACGCCGCCGAGTACGGCGCACCCCAGCACGCCCGCGAGGTCGAGATAGCGCGTCGCGGCGGTCAGCTCGGTGGTCACGTGGAACGCGAGGACGAGGGAGGACATGGCAAGCACCGTAGGCACGGCACAGGGCCGATTCCCGGGGCGACCCGCCCATGCGCGGTGCGCGCCTCAGCCCCCGTCGCCTCCGCCCCCGTAGCCCCTCCCGTCAGCGCGCCCCGTCAGCGTGCCCCGTCAGTGCGCGCCGTCCAGCCTGGCCCGCTGGTCGTCCGTCAGTTCCAGGTCGAGGGCGGCCAGGCTCTCGGTGAGCTGGGGGACCGAGGAGGCGCCGACGAGGGGCAGGACGGGGAGGGGGTGGGCGAGTTGCCAGGCGAGGACGACCTGGGCGGGGGTGGCGCCGGTCTCGCGGGCGACGGCGTGGAGGACGGCGAGGCGCGCCGGGGTGCCGGGGTGGTCGTAGTCGGCGGGGAGGGGCTTGTCGGGGCGGGTGTAGGCGCCGCCCAGGAGCGGGGAGTAGGCGACGAGCGCGAGGCCGGGTTCGGCGCGGAGGTAGCTGAGGAGTTCGGGGCCGGCGTGGCCGAGGCTGCCGTCCTGGAAGAGGGGGCTGGGGACGTCGAAGCGGGGGCGCAGGAGGCTGTGCTGGTACTGGAGCACCTCGTAGCCCGCCAGCCCGGCCGAGGCCGCCAGGGAGCGGGCGCGCTCGACCCGCCAGACCGCGTGGTTGCTCGCGCCCAGGAGACCGACCGTGCCCTGGGCCACCAGTTCCCCGAACGCGCCGACGGTCTCCTCCAGCGGGACGGTCCGGTCCTCGATGTGCGCGTACAGGAGGTCGATCCGCTCCACACCGAGCCGCTCCCGGCTGCGCTCGACGGCCTCGCGGACGGCCTTCGCGGACAGGCCCTCCGCGTTGTCGACGTAGCCGGTGCCCGGGGCGAGCGGTTCCGCCCCGAGCTTGGTGGCGATGACGATCTCGTCCCCGACGCCCCGGCTCCGCCGCCACCTGCCCAGCAGCCGTTCGCTCTGGCCGCCGAGGCCGCCGTCGACCCAGTACGCGTAGTTGTCGGAGGTGTCGATGAACGTGCCGCCCGCCTCGACGTAGTGGTCCAGGATCGCGAACGAGGTCTTCTCGTCGGTCACCGAGCCGAACAGCATGGCCCCCAGGGCGAGCGCGCTCACCTCGCGGCGGGTGGCGGGGCCGGTGCCGATGGTGCGGTACTTCATGGGTCCCCCTCGGGTCGTGGCCGCCGCCGTCGGCGGCGTGGATCCGGAGGAGAGTCTTCTTGTTGAAGTGCGCTTCAAGGCAAGTGCTTTGGGGCTACGGAACGACGGAGGGCTCCCTTACGCTGATGCGGGTTGGACCGATCCCTGCGACTCCCCGTACCGAGGAGCGGCCCGTGACGACAGGCGTACCCGGACCCGGGTCCCCCGAGCCCCCGATCGACACCAGCAGGCCCCACCCCGCCCGGGTCTACGACTGGTTCCTGGGCGGTACGGACAACTACCCGGCCGACCGCGACTTCGCGCGGACGCTGCCCGAGGAGACCCGCGCGAACGCGGCGAGCAACCGGGCCTTCGTGCACCGGTCCTCCGCCTGGCTGGCGCGGTGCGGGATCGACCAGTTCCTGGACATCGGCGCCGGTATCCCCACGGAGCCCAATCTCCACCGGATCGTGCAGACGATCGTGCCGTCGGCCCGGGTCGTGTACGTGGACCACGACCCGATCGTCCTGCGGCACGCGCAGGCGCTGCTGAGCGGGACGCCCCAGGGCGCCACGGGCTTCGTCCACGCCGATGTGCGCGCGCCGGCGGTGATCCTCGAACGGGCCCGGGAGCTGCTGGACTTCGACCGGCCGGTCGCCCTGTCGCTCAACGCGGTGCTGCACTTCCTCACCGACGGCGAGGATCCGTACGGGCTCACCCGCACCCTGGTCGGCGCGCTGGCCCCGGGAAGCTTCCTGGTCCTCTCGCACGGCACCATGGACGAGCACCCGGAGCTGCGGCAGAGGGTGGAGTCGGCGTACCGGGAGGGGGCCATCCCGCTGGGGATCCGGACGCACGCGGAGGTCCTGCGGTTCTTCGAGGGGCTGGACCTGGTGGAGCCGGGGCTCGTCCCCACGAACGCCTGGTACAGGGACGGGCCCGCCCCCGCCGCCGGGCGCAGCGGGTTCTACGCGGGGGTCGCCCGGGTGGGCTGACGGGCCGCCCTCAGCCCTGGAGCGGCTTCGCGAAGCAGCGGCTGCTGTCGTACGTGCGGTAGTGGCCGAACTTCTCGCACGGGGTGTAGCCGCTGGAGACGTACAGGGCGATCGCCTCGGGCTGGCGGTCGCCGGTCTCCAGCACCATGCGGGTGCGGCCCGCCGCGCGGGCGTCGTCCTCCAGGGCGGCCAGGATGCGGCGGGCCAGGCCCTGGCCGCGCCCCTCGGTTATGACGAACATCCGCTTGAGTTCGGCGTCGCCGTCCGCGTACCCCTCGGCGTTCCGCTCCTGTGCGCGCCAGCCGCCCGTGGCCACCGGGCGGTCCCACGCGTCGTACGCGAGCAGGTACAGACCGTGCGGCGGCGTGAACATCGAGGCGTCCAGCGGTGTGACGTCGCCCTCGTCCCCGTAGCGCTCGGCATATTCGAGCTGCACGAGATCGTTGAGTTTGACGGCATCGGGGTGGTCGTAAGGAGTCGGCCGGATAATCATACGGAGAATGGTACATGTATGCGGTCGGTGTGGTCGGTATCGTGCCGGAATGCTCACTGCGACCTGTGACAGTGTGCCTCGCGGTCTCCGAACGCCTGTGAACTTGAGGAGCGTGCTTTGCTCACTGTGACCTCCGTGAACGTCAACGGTCTCCGGGCCGCCGCGAAGAAGGGTTTCGTGGAGTGGCTGGCGCAGACGGACGCCGATGTGATCTGCCTCCAGGAGGTGCGCGCCGAGTTGGCGCAGCTGCCGGACGGGGTGGGTGAGCCGGAGGGCTGGCACACCGTCCACGCGCCCGCCGCCGCCAAGGGGCGGGCCGGGGTCTCCGTCTACTCGCGCCGGGCGCCCGAGCGCGTGCAGATCGGCTTCGGGGGCTTCGGCGTCGAGGGGGCCGAGGAGTTCGACACGAGCGGCCGGTACGTCGAGATCGACCTGCCCGGCGTCACCGTCGCCAGCCTCTACCTGCCCTCCGGTGAGGTCGGCACCGAGAAGCAGGAGGAGAAGGAGCGCTTCATGGCCGCCTTCCTGCCCTATCTCGTGGGCCTGAAGGCGCGCGCCGCAGCCGGGGGCCGCGAGGTCGTCGTCTGCGGCGACTGGAACATCGCCCACCGCGAGGCCGACCTGAAGAACTGGCGCGCCAACCGCACGTCCTCCGGCTTCCTGCCAGAGGAGCGCGCCTGGCTGACCCGGGTCTTCGACGAGGCCGCGTACGTCGATGTCGTCCGCGCCCTGCACCCGGACACCGAGGGCCCCTACTCGTGGTGGTCCTACCGGGGCCGCGCCTTCGACAACGACACCGGCTGGCGCATCGACTACCACGTCGCCACCCCCGGCCTCGCCGCGACCGCCGTGAAGGCATGGGTCGAGCGGGCCGCCACGCATCCGGAGCGGTGGAGCGACCACGCGCCGGTGACGGTGGTGTACGAGAAGTAGCGCGGTCCCGCGCGGGTCACCGGCCGGGCGGCGCTCGGACCGCATGTCCCGGCCGCCCGACGCCGCGAACGCGCCCGTGTCCGCGGCGAGAAGGGCAGCCGCCGGGGCGGCCGGCGTCAGGCGACCGCCGCTCGAAAACCGAGCTGCGCACTCCGGGGTCATCGCCCTACGGTGGGGCGCATGTCCGAGCCCTCCGCGCGCGATTTCTACGACGATCTGGCCCACGACTACCACCTGATGTTCCGGGACTGGGACGCGAGCATGGCTCACCAGGCCGAGGTACTGGGCGCGCTCGTCCGCCGGTCTCTCGGTGCGGGACCGCACACCGTCCTGGACTGCTCGTGCGGGATCGGCACCCAGGCCATCGGGCTGGCACGGGCCGGGCACCACGTCGTCGGCGGCGACCTGAGCCCGGTCGCCGCCTCGCGTGCCGCCGCCGAGGCGGCGGCCCGTGGCAGCCGGCTTCCGGCCGTCGCGGCCGACATGCGCCACCTCCCTTTCAAGGAAGCGTCGTTCGATGTCGTGCTCTGCGCGGACAACTCGCTCACGCACCTGCTCTCCGAGCAGGATCTCCGGACGGCTCTCTCGGGCATGAGGCGGGTGCTCCGGGACGACGGACTGTTGATGATCACCGTCCGGTCCTATGACGAGGTGCGCCGGACCAGACCCACGTCGACCCCTCCCCAGGTCTCGCCCACGCAGGACGGCCGGGCGATCACCTTTCAGCTGTGGCACTGGCACGAGGACGGCGAACGCTACGACCTGGAGCACTTCCAGCTCGTCCCCGCGGACACCACCTGGCAGGTCCGGGTCCGCCGGACCACCTACTGGGCGCTGACGCCCCCGCAGCTGACGGAGTTCGTGACGGAGGCCGGCTTCACCGGGATCGTCTGGCACAGTCCGGCGTCCAGCGGGTACTACCAGCCCGTCCTCACGGCCCGGCGCGCTCCCTCGGCGCGGTAGCCGGCCGCACCTTCTCGTCCCCGCTACGGCGTCGGCGGCCGTGCCTCCTCGTCCCGGCGCAGCCGCCGGTCCAGGGCCATCGAGAGTTCCGCGTCGACCACCGCGCGGGCCAGGGGGCGCAGTTGGGGTGGTTCGTGTTCCGTGCTGTGGGCGCGGAGGGTCGAGACGAAGAGGTCGGCCAGGGCGTCCGCGTGCTCGCGGACCTGGCGGCCGGAGTCCAGGACGGTGGCGAGGGGGACGCCCTCGCGGACGAGTTCGGCCGAGACCTCCAGCAGGCGGCGGCTGATGTGGACGACCTCGGCGCCGTCGGTGCCGAGGTAGCCCAGCTCCATGGCCGTGGCCAGGTTCTCCGGGGTGGACTCGCCCTCGAAGTAGTCCGCGAGCTGCTCGGGGGTGAGCCGGACCGGGACCTCCTCGGTCGGTTCGCCCAGCCCCAGGACCTCCGCGACATCCCGTCCGCTCTCGAACGTACGGGCCAGATCGGCGATGCCGGACAGGGTGTGGCCGCGTTCCAGCAGCCCCGCGATCGTGCGCAGCCGGGCGAGGTGGTGGTCGTCGTACCAGGCGATCCGGCCCTCGCGGCGGGGCGGCGAGATCAGGCCCCGTTCCCGGTAGAAGCGCACGGTCCGGACCGGGATGCCGGCCTCCTTGGCCAGCTCCTCCATGCGGTACTCGCGGTGCTCGCGTCCTTCAGCCACACCGGCCACCCTATGTTGTACCGCCGGTAACTTTCCCTCGTCGGCCCCCTACCCATTGGTACGCGGCTGCTCTACTCTCCCAATTATGCCAGTGATTGCTGGCAGAGTCGTGTGACGTACCGCGGGAGGCGGCAGCATGGCCCAGCACGAACACGTACGCGTGGCGGTGATCGGATCAGGGTTCGGGGGCCTCGGCGCCGCGGTCCGGCTGCGCCGCGAAGGCATCACCGACTTCGTGGTCCTGGAACGGGCCGGCGCGGTCGGCGGCACCTGGCGCGACAACAGCTATCCGGGCTGCGCCTGCGACGTCCCGTCCCACCTCTACTCCTTTTCGTTCGCCCCCAACCCCGACTGGCCGCGTACCTTCTCCGGCCAGGAGCACATCCGGGCGTATCTGGAGCACGTCGCGGACACCTTCGGAATCCGGCCGCATCTGCGGCTGAACCACGAAGTCACCGTGATGCGCTGGGACAAGGACGAGCTGTACTGGGCGATCGAGTGCGCCAACGGCACCACGTTCCACGCCGATGTCGTCGTCTCCGCCACGGGACCGCTCTCCGACCCGAAGACCCCCGACATCCCCGGGCTCGCGGACTTCCCCGGCACGGTCTTCCACTCCGCCCGCTGGGACCACGACACCGACCTCACCGGCAAGCGCGTGGCCATGGTCGGCACCGGCGCCTCCGCCATCCAGATCGTGCCCGCGATCCAGCCGAAGGTCGGCAAGCTCACCCTCTTCCAGCGCACCCCGCCCTGGGTGATGCCGCGCATGGACCGGAAGATCAGCGGAGCCGAGCGCGGACTCCACCGCGCCCTGCCCTTCACCGGCACCCTGCGCCGCGGACTGCTGTGGGGCATCCGGGAGTTGCAGGTCAGCGCCTTCACCAAGCATCCCGACCAGCTCGGCCTGGTCGAGCGAATAGCGAAGTCCAACATGGCGCGCGCCATCAAGGATCCGGCGCTGCGGGCCAAGCTGACCCCCTCCTACCGCATCGGCTGCAAGCGCATCCTGCTCTCCAACACCTACTACCCGGCTCTCGCCCAGCCCAACGTGGACGTGGTCGCCTCCGGTCTGGCCGAGGTGCGTGGCTCCACGGTCGTCGCCTCCGACGGTACGGAGGCCGAGGTCGACGCCATCGTCTTCGGCACCGGCTTCCACGTCACGGACATGCCGATCGCGGAACGGGTGATCGGCGCCGAGGGCATCACGCTCGCGGAGTCCTGGAAGGACGGCGTCCAGGCGCTGCGCGGGGCCAGCGCGGACGGCTTCCCCAACTGGATGACGATCATCGGCCCCAACACCGGGCTGGGGAACTCCTCGATGATCCTCATGATCGAGGCCCAGCTGAACTACATGGCCGACTACCTGCGCCAGCTGGACGTGCTCGGCGGCCGGGTCGCGCTGGACGCGCGCCGCTCCGCCGTCGGCGCCTGGAACCGCCGCGTCCAGGACCGGATGAAGCGCACCGTCTGGAACACCGGGGGCTGCGACAGCTGGTACCTCGACGCCAACGGGCGCAACACCACCGTCTGGCCCGGCACCACCTCCGAGTTCCGCCGCGTGACCAAGAACGTCGACCTCGCCGAGTACCAGGTCGTCCGGGCCGCCAAGGGCGGATCGGTCCCCGAGCAGCGCCAGCCCCACAAGCGGCCGGCCGTGGGGACCTCCGTCACCGAGGAGGCCACCCGATGAGCCGGCCCCTGCGCACCGCGCACCACCGCCCGGTCCCCGCACGCGAACTCATGGTCGTCTCCGCCGACGGCTCGCGCATCCACGTCGAGGTGCACGGCCGCGACGACGCCCCGGCCGTCGTGCTGTCCCACGGCTGGACCTGCAACACCCACTTCTGGGACGCCCAGATCAGGGACCTCGCCGCCGACCACAAGATCATCGCCTACGACCAGCGCGGCCACGGCACCTCACCGGCCCCCGGCCGCGACGGCTACAGCACCGGGGCCCTGGCCGACGACCTCGAAGCGGTCCTCGCCGCCACGCTCGCCCCCGGCGAGAAGGCCGTCCTCGCCGGGCACTCCATGGGCGGCATGACCCTCATGTCCGCCTCCCGCCGCGCCGGGCTGCGCGAGCACGCCGCCGCCGTCCTGCTGTGCAGCACCGGAAGCTCCCGGCTGCTGGCCGAGGCCCGGGTCGTCCCGCTGCGCCCCGGCGCCGTGCGGACCCGCATGACCCGCGCGATACTCGGCGCCCGCGCACCCCTCGGACCAGTCACCCCGCTTTCGCGTCGCATACTCAAGTACGGGACGATGGGGGCGGGTTCGTCCCCCCACCGGGTGGACACCTGCGCCCGTATCGTCCACGACTGCCCCCGGCGCCCCCGGGTCGCCTGGGGCCACGTCCTCGCCGATCTCGATCTCGACGAGGGCGTACGGGAACTCCGCGTGCCCACCGCGGTCATCGCGGGTACGGAGGACCGGCTGACGCCGCCCGTCCACGCCCGCGCCATCGCGGCGGCGCTGCCCGACTGCCTGGGGCTGACCGAGCTGGCGGGCATGGGCCACATGACTCCGGTCGAAGCGCCGGAGGTCGTCACGGCGAAGATCCGTGAACTGGTGACCGCGTACCTCCCGGCACGCGGCACCGCCGTTGCCGAGGACAAGAAGGAGGAGGAAGTCGCATGAGCGGCAGGCGGAGTCTTGAGGGACAGGTCGTCGTCGTCACCGGAGCGGCGCGTGGCGTGGGCGAGCTGCTGGCCCGCAAGCTCTCGGCGCGCGGTGCGACGCTGGCGCTGGTCGGCCTGGAGCCGGACGAGCTGAAGAAGGTCTCCGAGCGGCTGCACGGGGAGAGCGACCACTGGCACGCCGACGTCACCGACCACGAGGTGATGGCCCGGGTCGCCGACGAGGTCAAGGAGCGCTTCGGCAAGGTCGACGTCGTCGTCGCCAACGCGGGCGTCGCCACCGGCGGCCCCCTCGTCGACTCCGACCCCCTCGCCTGGCGCCGGGTCATCGAGGTCAACCTCATCGGCGGCGCCGTGACCGGACGGGCCTTCCTGCCCGTCCTCATGGAGAGCCGGGGCTACTTCCTCCAGATCGCCTCCCTCGCCGCGATGACCCCCGCCCCGATGATGAGCGCCTACTGCGCCTCCAAGTCCGGAGTGGAGGCATTCGCCCACAGCCTGCGCGCCGAGGTCGGCTACCGGGGCGTGAAGGTCGGCGTCGGCTACCTCTCCTGGACCGACACCGACATGGTCCGCGGCGCCGACGAGGACGACGTCATGCGCGACCTGCGCCAGCGCCTTCCCTGGCCGACCAACCGCACCTATCCCCTCGGCCCGGCCGTCGACCGCATCGTCGCCGGCATCGAGCGGCGCTCGCCGCACGTGTACGCACAGTGGTGGCTGCGCGGCATGCAGTCCGTCCGCGGCTACCTCCCCTCCCTCATCGGCGTCGTCGGCCAGCGCGAGATGAAGCGGTTCGCCCCCCGCCTGGACGGCATGCGCTCCGGCCTCGTGGGCGCCGGAGGCGCCGCCGACCAGCACGAACGGGCAGCACGCCGAGCCTCGGACACCCAGCGTCAATGATCGAAATGCGATGAATCGCCCGCCGTGAAAGTCTGGTCGAGGCCCCTCCCGGGCCGACCCCCCACATGTCGAGGAGTGACCAGCATGGGCATCGCCGACCAGTTCAAGGACAAGGCCAAGGACCTCGCCAACCAGGGCAAGCAGAAGGCCGGCGACGGCGACAAGGACAGCAAGGACCGGTCCAAGGACATGTCCGACCGCGCCCGCGACGCGGCCGACAAGGGCCGCGACAAGGCCGAGAACGCGGCGAACGACATGAAGGACAAGTTCAACAGCTGACGCGCGGCTGTCGGAACGCGAGGGGCGCACCCGGAACCGTCCGGATGCGCCCCTTTCGCGCGCTCCTTGCCGGATTCCGGCAGGAATCCCCCCATCGGACTGCCGCCCCCGCCCGGTGACGGCCCCGCCCCGCCCCGGCGATCATGGGATCCGGACGACCGGACGGCCCTGGGTGCCGAGGTCCGCGTGAGGTGGGGGAGAGGGCATGGATACCCTGGACGTGATCGGGGCGGTGTTCGTCGCCGCTTCTACCGGCGCCTGCGTCTCCCGACGGCGGGCCCGCCGGTGCGGCGACATCGTCCGCTCCGCCCGTCACACGAGCGCCCGGCCCCGGTGCGGAGGACGCCGAGCATGAGAACCCCCGTCGCCCGGAGCGAGGCAGCCGCCGCCATCGCCCTCTGCTGGGCGGTCAGCGCCGTCGGCTACGCCGTGTTCGCCGCCCTCGACCAGCCCACCCTGCACATGACGCCCCTGATCCTCATGGGGCTGGCCCGCTGGTTCTTCGTCCACCACCGCTACTGGCGCGCCGCCACCGTCGCCGCGCTCACCGGCAGCGCCGTCTTCGCGCTCCTCCTCGACCCCTTCCGCGCCGCCGCCAACCCGTATGTGGCCAACGCCCTCGTCACCGCCCTCGCCACGACGGCCGCCGTCGCGGTCTTCACGGCCGTCACCCGTGCCCGGCCGCGCGCCGGGCGCGTCAGCGCGCCTTGACGCTCTCGATGAACGGCGCCCACGCGGTCGCCGTGACGACGAGCGCGGGGCCGTGGGGACGCTTGGAGTCGCGGACGGGGACGAGACCGGGGTGCCCGTCGGCCACTTCGAGGCAGTTGCCGCCGCTGCTGTTGCTGTAGCTGCTTCTACGCCAGGTTGCGGCGGTCAAGTCGTGTTGGTTGCGCGCCATTTCGGTGTTCCTCTGCCGCAGCCTCGATCATGGCCAGGGACGCCTCCAGCGGCGAGGCGGCGACCCTCAGGAAATCGTACGATCTCCGGTACTGCTTCACGAGGCCCGGATCGTCGATGGTCTGGCCGTGGTGCTGGCCTTCCATGTAGACGAGCGGCGGAGCATCAGCGAAGTCGAGCACCATGATGCCGCTCTGCATGAGCGGGTGCGCTCCGGTTTTCCACGGGACGATCTGTGCAAAGATCCTGCCGCGCTTGGTGAGAGCGGCAATGTGGTCGAGCTGTTCGGCCATCTGTTCCGGGGGCAGGATGGCGTTCCATAGCAGGGACTCGGGCAGGATCACCCAGTACTCGGGGGTGAGGGGGTTGTCCTCGAAGAGCTGCGCTCGCGCCAGTCGCGCTCTGACCTTCTCGTTGGTCGCCTCCGGGAGCTCCCGCAACCGCTCGACGCCGATCACAGTGCGTGCGTATGCCTCTGTCTGGAGCAGCCCGGGAACGAGGGTGGGCGACCACTCCTCGATGGTCAGCGCCTGCTTCTCCGCCTCCAGCACCCGCGCGAAGTACTCGGCGTGGCCCTTGCGTCGGGCCTCCCGCACGTCTTCACAACGCCGACTGAAAAAGTCCCCGCCCAGCTTGAGGTCCACATGCGCGGCCAGATCGGGCGGCATACGGCGGTCGCCGTGCTCGATCGCGCTGAGCATGCCGACTCCGTAGTAGCTGCCGTCGAGCAGCTTCTCCATCGTGAGGCCCGCCGCCTCTCTCTGGTGCCGCAGCTCCTTCCCGTAGAACTGCGGCACGCCCGCCGAACCGTCGATCTCCTTGGCCACCGCCGACCGCCTTTCACACATCGCTCTGTGGAGCGGAATCCCCTGTCACGGTAGAGGCCCATGCGCCACCGTGTGAGGTGTTCGTCACAGTCAGCAACGAAAGGTGTACGGCACTCATGAACGACTCACAGGCCGCCGGGGCATACGCGTACGACATCGGGCCGGAGATCGACGCCCTGCGCGCCGCGCTCCTCGCGCACGGGATCACGTTGCCGTCCCTCGGCGTCGATCCGCTGACGCTGGCGGCGCGGACCACCCGGCCGCCGCTGGTCGCGTTGGGGAACTGCACCGTGGAGACGGCGCGACGGCTGGCCGAGGTGCTGCGCGGTGCGGCGGTGCCGGGGTGAGCGTGCTGCCGTTCGCGGTGGACCTGGTGGCCGTACCGGAGGCCGTTCCGGAGGTGCGGCGGATGCTGCGGAAGTGGTTCGAAGGCGCGGATGTGGATGATCTGACGCTCTGTGTCGGCGAGTTGCTGGGCAATGTGATCGCGCACGTCGGGGTGGGGAGCCCGGTCACGCTGCGCGTGAAGGGCACGGCCACCGGTCGTGTCCGTGTGGAGCTGCGCGACCACGCCCCCGCCGTCTGGCCGGTGCTGCGGACGGCCGCCCCGGGCGAGGAGTCCGGGAGGGGGCTGCAGCTCGTGGACGCGCTGGCTCTGGGGTGGGGCGTGGAGCAGGGGCCGAACTGCAAGACGGTGTGGTGTGAGCTGCGGGCGCCGGTGGTTCGACCGCTTTGCTCAGGCTTCGCTCAAATGCGTTCTGCGCGGGTGATGTTGATGTTTTGATCATGATGCGCAGGACTGACCCTGTGGCCGGTTCCGCCGAGCCCTTGGAGGATTCCATGCAGCGCTGGACATCGACGGTCGCCGTCGCCACGGTCGTACTCCTCGCCGCCGGATGCGGCAGCACGGACCGGACCCCGGACCGGGCACCGCAGGCACGGGCGTCGCAGGCACAGGCACCGCAGGCGCAGACGCCTCAGGCACGGGCGGCCGGTCTGGAACTGCCGGCGAAGGCGCGGGTGCTGGTTCCGGAGACGTCGGGCTCCTCGGACCTCGCTCTGAAGCGTTTCACGCCGGGCGGGGGCGTCTACACGGTCTATGCCCGCTGTTCGGGCAAGGGCCGGGTGACCATCGTGGACGCCGAGCGGCCCGGCGACGACCCGAGCCGTGTCGCCTGCGGCAGCGTCGTGACCGTGGGGCGGGTCTACAGCGAGGCGCAGGCGCAGGCGCTGCGTATGCGGGTGAGCGGCGGGACGGCCACCTGGACGGTCGCGGTCGTGGACGGCGAGTACGAGGCCTGAGCCGGCCGGGGTGCCGCCCGGCACCCCGGTCCGCGGAGGGGGTCCCGGGCGGCAGCCGGGTCGTGGCGGACGGGGACGTCAGTGCGCGATGCCGTCGATCAGCTCGCGGGCGCCCTGGCGGAGCAGGGCCACGGCGACGGAGGTGCCGAGGGTGGCGGGGTCGAGGCGGCCGGCCCATTCGTGGGCGTTGAGGACCGTCTTGCCGTCGGGGGTGAAGACCTTGGCGCTGAGGGAGAGTTCGCCGTTGTGCCCGGCGCGGGCGTAACCGGCGATGGGGCTGTTGCAGTGGCCCTGGAGGACGTGGAGGAACATCCGCTCGGCCGTCGTGGCGCGGTGGGTGTCGGGGTGGCCGAGCGCGCTGACGAGGTCGATGAGGGCGGTGTCGTCCTCGCGGCACTGGAGGGCCAGCACGCCCGCCCCGATCGGCGGGCACATGGCCTCCGTGGAGAGGACCTCGCTGATCACGTCGGTGCGGCCGATCCGTTCCAGCCCGGCCAGGGCGAGGAGGAGCGCGTCGGCCTCGCCGGCGGCGAGCTTCTCCAGGCGGCGGTTGGCGTTGCCGCGCATCGGTACGCAGACGAGGTCCGGGTGCGAGGCGGCCAGCTGGGCGATCCGGCGTACGGATGAGGTGCCGATCCGGGTGCCGGGCGGCAGCTCGTCCAGGGTGAGGCCGCCGGGGTGGACGAGGGCGTCCCGTACGTCGTCGCGCTCCAGGAACGCCGCGAAGGTGGTTCCGGCGGGCAGCGGGCGGTCGGCCGGGATGTCCTTCACGCAGTGCACGGCGAGATCCGCCTCGCCGGACAGCAGCGCCTGGTCGACCTCCTTGGTGAACGCGCCCTTGCCCTCGACCTGGGCCAGATCGCCCATCCACTTGTCGCCGGTCGTCTTCACGGGGACGACCTCGGTCGCGATGTCCGGGTGCAGGGCGGCCAGTTCAGCGCGTACACGCTCCACCTGGGCGAGTGCCATGGGCGAGTCACGGGAGACGATGCGGATCAGGTCGATGGCCATGCTGTGCATGATAGGCCGTCAGATGTGGGTCGTTGCCCGGTACGGACGGGGCGGTTCAGTCGGTGGCGGCGGTCAGTCGATCCCCGTCCGTGTGCCCGTCCGCATCGACATCTCCGTCCTCCGCCTCCCAGCGCAGCAGGTCGCCCGGCTGGCACCGCAGCACCTCGCAGAGCGCGGCGAGCGTCGTGAACCGTACGGCCTTGGCGCGGCCGTTCTTGAGGACCGCCAGGTTCGCGGGCGTGATGCCCACGCGCTCCGCCAGCTCGCCCACGGACATCTTCCGCCGCGCGAGCATCACGTCGATGTCCACGACGATGGGCATCAGATGACCTCGTCCAGCTCGGCCCGCATCCGCGTCGCCTCGGCGTCGCGGGCCACGGCCTGGGCGAGCAGCGTCCGCAGCACGAACACGATCAGCGCCACGCCCAGGATCGCCAGGCCGATGCCGCCCATGATGAGCGTGACCCCCGGGTCCTCCCGCTGACCGGGCGCGTTCACCGCCGTGACCGCGAACCACACCAGCGCCGCCGCCACGACCGCCCCGATGATGCCGTCCACGTACCGGAACGCGGCGTCCGAGAACACCGTCCCCCGTCGCACCATCGTCACCAGCCGCCATACGCACACCAGGGCGACCTGGGCCGTCCCGATCCCGACGATCGTCACCACGCGCAGCGCGGTGAGCGGGAGCGACCCGTCCTCGGGGTCGTTGCCGCTGATCAGCATCCAGGCCATCAGGGCCTGGACGAGTACCGCGCCGGTGAGCACCACCGCGAGCACGGCGCGCAGGGTGCGTACCGCAAGGTCTCCCACGACCATCACCTCCATCGTTCTGCGATCGAAATCTATTGAATATCGATAGGTTCGACAAGTGTGAGTGCGGTGTGTGGTGGGCGGCGCACGGTGCGCAAGAGATACCCCCAGGGGTATTTGCCTTTGGGTGGGGGGAGGTCGTACCGTCGAATTCTGATACCCCCTAGGGTATCCATTCGCTCTGTACCAGGAAGGCCGATGCCATGACCGCCGTCTCATCCCTCCCGGCGGGACGCACCGCCGAGGCCGCACCACCGAGGCCCGGCCCGTTCGGGCGGCTCGGGGCGTGGTCGGCCTCGCACGCCCGGACCGTGTTCCTCGTGTGGGCCGTCGTCGTCATCGCACTCGGCGCCTTCGCTCCGAAGATCAACACGGCACTCTCCGGCGCCGGATGGCAGGCCGAGGGCTCGCAGTCGGTGGCCGCGCGGGACCTCGCGGAGAAGCACTTCGGCGGCAACGCCTCCTCGGCGCTGCAGATCGTGGTCAAGGCCGACCGGCCCGTCACCGATCCGGCCGTGGCCGAGGTGATCACCAAGGCCGGGGACCTGGCACGGGCCGACGACCGCGTCGGCGCGATCGTCGCCCCGCAGAAGGGCGCGACGATCAGCCCCGACGGCCGGACCGCGATCGTGCTGGCGGGCGCCGACGCCGACCCCAACACGATGGTGCGGGCCGCCGACGATCTCAAGGGCCCCCTCGCCGCGCTCTCCGGGGACGGGATCGAGGTGAACGCCACCGGCGCGTCCGTGCTGTGGAGCGACTTCAACGCCGCCAACCACGACGCGATGATGAAGTCCGAGTTCATGTCCTGGCCGGTGACGCTGGTCATCCTGGTCCTGGCCTTCGGTTCGCTCGTCGCGGCCGGGCTGCCACTGCTGCTCACGATGGCCGGACTCGCCGCGTCCGCCGGTTCGCTCGTCCTGCTCACGCACCTGACGCCGATCTCGGTATGGGCGATGAACTTCGCGATGATGTTCGCGCTCGCCCTCGGCATCGACTACGCGCTGTTCATGGTCATGCGCTTCCGCGCGGCCCGCTCCACCCGGCGCGAGAACGACGCGGTGGGCGCGGTCGCCGAGACGATGGACACGGCGGGCAAGGCCGTCGCGCTCTCCGGCGCGACCGTCCTCATCAGCCTCTCGGCCGTCATGCTCGTGCCCTCGCCGGCGTTCCGGTCGATGGCCGGCGGCATCATGCTCGCCGTCGCCTTCGTCCTCGCCGCCACCCTCACCCTGCTCCCGGCGGTCCTCGCGAAGCTCGGGCCCCGCATCGACGCGGTGTCGCTGCCCTGGGCCAAGAAGGCCGCGCCCGCCTCGCCGCGCTTCACGGCATGGGGCGAACGCCTGTGGCGCCACCCTCTCCGCTACGGCATCGGCGCGCTCGTCGTCCTCGTGGCGCTCGCCGCCCCGGTCATCGGGCTGCGGACCGCCATGCCGTCCATCAACGTGCTGCCCGAGGACGCCTCGGCACGCGCCGGGTATGCCGCCGTGCAGGAGTCCTTCGGGCCCGGCGCCCCCGGCACGCTCCAGATCGTCGTCCCCGCCGACGCGGCCGGCGAGGCCGTACGCGTCACCGGAGCCACGGACGGCATCGCGCAGGTCATGCCCGCACAGCCGGCGGCGGACGGCAGCGACTGGGCGATGATCCAGGCCGTCCCCGACGTCGACCCCTCCGACAAGGCGCTCTCCGGCACCGTGCACACCCTGCGCGCGGACCTGCCCGAGGGAAGCCTCGTGGGCGGAGCGCCGGTCGAGAACCTCGACCTCCAGCACGTCCTGACCGAGAAGACACCGCTGGTCATCGGCGTCGTCATGGTGCTCGGCTTCCTGCTGCTGCTCTTCGCCCTGCAGGCACCCGTCATCGCCGCGCTCGGCACCCTCGCGAGCCTCCTCTCCACCGGAGCCGCCTTCGGCGTCGCGCGGCTCCTCTTCCAGGACGGGCACCTCGCGGGCCCGCTGGGCTTCACCTCGCAGGGCTTCCTGGATGGCTGGGCACCCGTGTTCTTCTTCGCGATGATCTTCGCCATCGCCATGGACTACACGGTCTTCCTCCTGGCCTCCGCCAAGGAGCACTACGAGCGCACCGGAGACCCCAAGCAGGCCATGGTCGGCGCGCTCGCCCACTCCGGCCGGGTCGTCTTCGCCGCCGGGGCCGTCATGGTCGCCGTCTTCTTCACCTTCGCGATCTCCGGACCGCTGCCGCCGAAGGAGATGGGAATCGTGCTCGGCGTCGCCGTCCTCCTGGACGCGGCACTCGTCCGCCTCGTCCTTCTCCCCGTCCTCCTGCGACTCACCGGGCGGGCGGCCTGGTGGAGCCCGAAGTGGCTGCGGCGGGTGCTTCCGGCGGTGCGGTTCTCGCACGGCTGAGGGACGCGACGGAGGGACACGGCTGAGGGATACGAGCGGCGGCGCCGGTGCGGCGCCGCCGCTCGGCGTGCGCCCACCGGCCACCGGGAGGGCGCGGCGCACTCCCAACCCCCTTGCGCTGGGCCGGGGATGACCTTTCCTGACACCATGCGGGCATGAACGAAGAGATACGGACCCGGGGCGAGGCGCTTGTCGCCGCCGCCCTGGCGGGGGACGGTACGACCGCGCGGCGGCACACGGACTACTTCGTGCTGGGCAAGCGCGTCGACGAGGGGATTCCGTACTGGGAGCGGGCGGTGGAGGCCGGGGACGCGTTCTCGCACTACACGCTCGCGCGGTACCGGAAGATACGGGGGGACCGGCGGGCGGCCGAGGCGCTGTACCGGGCGGCGGCGGACCGGCATGCGGGCTGCGCCTACGGGCTGGGGTCGTTGCTGCGGGAGGACCGGAACCCTGAGGCCGCCGAGTGGTTCCGGCGCGGCTGGGTGGAGTGGCGGCACCTCGACTGCAAGATCGAGCTGGGGAAGCTGATGGCCGCCGAGGGGCGGCCCGCCGAGGCGTCGGCGTTCCTGATGAGCGAGACCGGGCTGGGGGACGTCGCGGTGTTCCGCTGGTCCCAGCTCTTCGACTCGTTCCGGGAGACGTTCGACCGCACGGCCGCCGCGCTCGACGCGGCCGAGGCCGACGGGGACGAGGACGCCGCCGAGGCGGCCGTGCGGATCCTCTTCGACCTGGACGAGCACTTCGCGGACTACCCGGGGCTGGCCGCCGAGGCCGACGCGCTGTACGGGCGCGGTGCCGCGCTCAGTGCCCGCGCCGCGCTGTTCCACGCGATGTTCCTCGTCGAGACGGACGAGGACGCCTGGCCCCGCGCCCGCGCCATCCTGGCGGACGCCCATGAGCGCGGTGCCGAGCAGGCCGCCTCCACGCTCGGCATCAACCACGAGAAGCGCGGCGAACTGGCCGAGGCCGAACGCGCCCACCTTCTCGCCGTCGAGCGCGGCGAGGAGAAGCCCCGCTGGAACCTCGCCCTGCTCTGCAAGCGCCAGGGCCGCTACGACGACGCCGAACGCTGGTTCCGGGAGATCGGCGAGGACGACAAGGACGCCGCCCGCGAGCTCGACCGCATCGCCCGCTTCCGGTCCGGTGACCTCTCCGCCCCCGACGCCGACGACCTCGCCCGTCTGCCCGCCCTCCGCGAACGGGCCGAGGCGGGCGACCTGCGCGCCGGATACGAGTACGCCGCCGCCCTCAACGACTGGGACGGCTCCAACGCCGCCTATCTCCTCCGCTGGATGGAACCCGCCGCCGAGGCCGGCGACCAGGACGCCGCGTTCGCCGTCGCCGGGCTCTACGAAAAGCTCCGCCGCTTCTCCCTGCGCGACGCCTGGCGCCGCCGGGCCGCCGACGCCGGCCACCTCACCGCCTGCGCCCAGATGGCCTGGCTATCCGACCACCACCACGACTACCAGGAGGCCGAACGCTGGTTCGTCCGCGCCGCCGCCGCTGCCGACGAGGACGACGGCCAGGGCCTGTACGCCATGCTCGCCGGCAAGCTCATGGCCCAGCGCGGCGCCTACGCCGAGGCCGAGCCCTTCCTCCGTACCGCCTGGGAAGAGGGCGAAGACCTCGACTACGGCACCGAGACCGCCGGCTACTACGGCCTCACTCTCCACCGCCTCGGCCGCTCCGAGGAGGCCATCGACCTCCTGGAGTCCGCGGTCCTCTTCTGGGACGAGGAGGTCCGCCGCCGCTACAACACCGACGACCTGGACACCCTGGCCCGGATGATCGATCCGGAGGAGATCCTGGAGGAGGCGAAGAAGGCGGTGGAGGAGGGGGCGGACGGCTGACGTCTGCGGTGTCCGGGTTCCGGCCGGGCCCCTGGCCGCGAAGCCGTCACCGCAACCTCGGCGGGTGCGCAGCCGCTTCGCGCGGGCTTCGAGGTCGCGATCGAGGACTGGGACCCCGGTGGCGGCCTCATCCGTGGCGGGCGTCGCGGTCATATGGATTTCGATATAGTGGCGGTATGGATGGCCCCTGATGCGTCGAGATCGAGCCGGAGGTCCGGCAGTGGTTGGAACTCCTGACTGACGCGCATGACGACAAGGTCGAACGGGCCGTCGACATGCTCGCGGAGCGGCCCACCACCCTGGGGGAGCCCTACGCACGCCATCTCGGCGGCAAGGTGCGCGAGCTGCGTTTCACCATCGAGGGCAACGCTGTGCGCATCACCTACTGGCTCGCTCCCGGCCGACGCATTGTGTTACTCACGGTGTTCCGAAAGACCAGGCAACGGGAAGGCGGCGAGGTCGAGCGCGCACATCACGTGCAGATGGCCTGCGAGGCGGGCCATGGACCGGCGCAGCACCACTTCGAGCGGACGGAGGAGAGGAAGTCGTGAACCACTCCACATGGAAGACCCGGCGGACCCGGCGGCTGCTGGGGGAGACGGTCGAGGAATCCGCCGCCTACACCGAGGCCGGATACGCCTTTGCCCTCGGCCAGGCGGTGTATGACCGGCGCACCGCACTCGGCCTGTCACAGTCCGAACTGGCGCGGCGGGCGGAGATGACCCAGTCGCAGATCTCCCACATCGAGGGTGGGGACTCGGTTCCGACGTTGCCGCTGCTCACGCGTCTGGCCAAGGCGCTGGACGCGTCGCTGACCATCGACCTGGACCATGACGTGTCGGCCTTCACCTTCACCCCGCACGAGGACCCCGGGACGGAGCGCGGACCGGCGGACGGGCACGGCTTGGCGGCCTGAGCCCCGCCCCGGCGTGCTCGGCGCGGCCGACCACACGGTGCCGTGGACCGTTGTTGACGTCCTGCGAACCCGTCGCTCTGCACCGAAAAGGCCCTGGACTCTCGCACGGCTTTCGTACCCGTGAGGGTGCCGGTCCGAGCCGGGCCCGGCCGCGAAGCCGTCAGCGCAGCCTCAGTTGCTCGCGCAGCCGGTCCACGTGGCCCTGGACGTCGCGATCGATGACGGGGGGCTCAGCGGCGGCCTCGTCCGTGGCCGGTGTCGCGGCCGGGCGTCGGCACGCGGCGCACAGGCCGTCGCGTAAGGCTTCGGGGCGGCCGGGGACGTGGCAGGCGGTGCACTCGGGCATGAGGAGGGGGCCCGGGGAAGTGCCGGGCGGTGCGGGGGCCGGGGCTCGGGGCTCGGGGCTCGAAGGCCGCGGCTCGGATGCCGAAGCTCGACGCTCGGGCCTTGGGGCTCGGGTCTCGGAGCCGGAAGCGAACCGGTCGTTGCGGCCTGGCCAGGCCAGACCGCTCCTGCGTACGCAGATCCTGCGCTGAGGCTGATGGACGTACAAGCAGGCAGACGACCGGCACCGTCGGGAGGCGGCGGACGAGCTCGCTCAGCTCGGCCAGGGCATGGGTACGACGCAGCGGCCGAATGTGCCCTCTTGACGCGTATTGACCTCCGGAGTGAGGTTCGTGCAACAAGTCGCAACACAGTCGACGCAGGAGGCAACCATGTCCCTACGCTTCTTCGGTAAGGACCCCAACTCGGATGGCGACGAGTGCCCCAGCGTGTGGGTGGATGACGCCACGGCTGACATGGTCTTCCAGGGATGGAAGGGCGACGAGGCCACCGAGGCCGAGTGCTTGCAGGTCGGCAACATCCCGGACACAGAGGCTGTCATCCGCATCCCGGCACGCATGGTGCCGCTGATCCGAGAGGCGTGCGATGCCGCAGAACGGCAAGCTCCCGACATTCGCTGAGATGCTGGCCGGCTGCCACAAGTCAGCCCTCCACCTGGAGATGCGCGACTCCTACGGCATCGAGGCGGAGTCGGCTGAGTTCGCAGCGTGGAAGTCGGGTGACGACAGCAGCCGACACGACTCGACGGGGCGCCGCAGCTCCTGGCTCAACCTTGTGCGTGGCGCCACGGCACGCGGCGTTGTGTTCCGCCGAGCCCGTATCTACTCAGAGCCCGCATCGGAGTACATCCGGTTCGAGCACGCGGGCACGCACCTGAACGTCGAGGCCGGCGAACAGGTCCGTTGGCTTTCCCGGCGATTGGCCTCGGACATCGCTCTGCCCGGCAATGACTTCTGGCTCTTCGATGAGCAGGTGGTCCGCTTCAACCACTTCGCGGGGGATGGCGCTTCTGGCGGCCCCGAGGTGGTTGACAATCCGGCGGTCGTGAGACTGTGCGCCTCCGCGTTCGAGTCCGTGTGGGAGCGCGCAGTCCCGCACGAGGGGTTCGAGATCACGTAACCGGCACAGGTGCACAGCCAGCTCATGTCATCGTCTCCATCCTCCAGTGCTCAGGCAGCCAGAGAACGAGTCGCGCGGCGTCTCGCAGACCTCCGGCGTGACGCGGGCCTGACGATGCAGGGGCTGGCTGACCTGTGTCACTGGAACAAGGCCAAGACCTCCCGTATCGAGGCCGTCAGGACTATCCCCTCAGACGCCGACATCCGCGCCTGGTGCAGCGCCTGCGATGCCGAAGACCAGGCCCCCGACCTGATCGAGGCGTCCCGGTCAGCTGACTCCATGTACGTGGAGTGGCGGCGCTTGCAGCGCACCGGTATGCGCCGCCTCCAGGAAGCGGGCGTCCCGCTCTACCAGCGCACCGCGCTCTTCCGGATCTACTGCACCAGGGTCATCCCCGGCATGTTGCAGACGGAGGGCTATGCCACGGCCCTGTTGTCGACCATTGCAGACTTCCGAGGAGTGCCCAACGACTCGGCCCAGGCCGCCGCTGCCCGCGTGGAGCGAGCAAAGGTCATCCGTGACGGCCGGCATCGCGTCGTCTTCCTCATCGAGGAAGACGCCCTGTACCAGCGATACGGCGACGTAGACGTGATGAGAGGCCAGCTCCACTACCTGCTGACCGCAATGTCTTTGCCAGCGGTCTCCCTCGGGATCATCCCTCGTACTACGCCGCGCAGCCTCTGGGGCGTCGAGACGTTCACGATGTTCGACGACAAGCGGGTCCACGTCGAGCTGCTGGCAGCCAAGGTCGCAGTGACGACTCCCAGCGAGGTCGAGATCTACGTCCGGGCGTGCGCACGACTGTCCGAGATGGCCGTGGTCGGTGCCCGTGCCAGGGCTCTGATCCAGGAAGCGATCCGCTCCCTCGACTAACCCGTGTGCAACAGCGTGCAACAAGGTGGAATCCGGCCGCCCTCACTGTCTAGCGTCGTTAAGAGAGAAACCCGGAAGAACGGCGCGGAGAACGAATCTCCGCTCTGTCCAGCACCAGGAGGGCGATTCCCATCAACGGAAACCTCTACTCCCTGGCCGTACCCGAAGGCTCCGCGTTCGAGCAGTACTGCGGGGGCAACCTCGGGGGCTCCAACGAGACGTGTGTGTCCTTCGCTTCCATCCCCGGCGCGGAACCCTCGTTCGCCATCCGCGACAGCAAGCCGGAGGGGGCCGGCAAGGAGCTGCGCTTCACCGAGGCCGAACTCGACGCTTTCGCGGCGGGCTGGGTCAAACACCGGGGTCTGACGGTCTAATCTGACCCCTCCCAGAGCACAGAGCATCACGCGGGCGAGCCGCCCAAGGTATCCCCTCGGGCGGCTCGTAGCCTCCTAGAAGGGCGCATATGAGCTGGTCAGGGCACTGGCACGGATACGGTCCCTGGATCGGATCGTCGGCTGCGTACGGGAAGGAGGGAGGTCGCCGGCCACCCCACCCCCACGGTCCGCCCTCGGTGCTCAACCCCGAGGACAAGAAGCAGCAGGACGTTCTGGACCGGTACCGCGAAGCTGCCGCCGAGTTCCAGACGGGCAACGTGCCGCCGACGATGACCGGCCACTGGCTGATGAAGAAGGGCCAGGTATCCGCCGACCGCACCTGGACCGACCTGGGTATTGCGCTGGCCTGGCTGACAAAGAAATACGAGGAGAGCCCGCCCTACGTGCGAGCTGACGGGCTGGTGGCGTACGCCAGCCTCGAAAACAAGCTGGAGTACGCCACTGATGTGCTTCCCCGCGGCGTCGATGTGACCTGGGTTCACTACACGGCAGCCAAGATCCTGATCTCGTTCTCGGTCGTGTGTTGCCCCAACAGGTTTCACCCGGATCTTCCTTGTCCGCTTCCACCGTCGTAAGGAGCCGACGCAATGTCGCTCAGCCTCTTACTCCCCGAACAGGGCGTGTCCGCCCTCCTGAACTCTTGGCCGAACGAGCCTGCCGTATTCGAGCGAGGCTCGACGGCGCAGGACCGATTCGTCACCCCGGACGTGATCGACCACTACATCGACACGGGGTGCGTGCCCGCGGACGAAATCGCGCTCGTGAAGTCGGGTCCCTCCCTGCACCCCGACTGCCACCGAACGAACGGGCGAACTGACCCCGCCAAACTTCACAAGCTCTACGGCGAGGGATACACGATTCGGCTCGGCAATCTCCAGCGCGTGGTGCCGTTCCTCGCTGACATGGCCCGAGCCATCCAGCAGGAGACCGGCTACAGCAACTACGTGCACGCCTTCCTGACCCCACCGCGGAGCCAAGGTCTCCTGCATCACTGGGATCAGCAGATGGCCGTGATCGCTCAGGTCGAGGGTGAGAAGCGGTGGCAGCTGTGGCGTCCGGAGTACTCCGCTCCCATGCGGGAGTACCAGGAGTCGTTCCGTGTCTGGAACCCCGACTTCATCCCGAAGTGGGAAGCGGCCGGGCCGGACGTAGAAGTGGACCTGAAGCCGGGGCAGTCGCTTCTTCTGCCACGTGGATGGGTCCACAACCCTCACGCCCTCGACTCCGACGAACGGAGCGTCCACCTCACGTTCGCGATGCGCGAGCGTACTCCCCTCTGGATCGCGGAAAAGATCCTCGCCGCCGCGATCGAGGCCCCGGCGTTCCGGAGGGTGGTTCTGCCTGGTGATCTTCTGAGCACGGCGAGCCTCGCGAGCCGTGTGCGGGAGACTCGGCAGGCACTGGTCACGTACCTCGAAGGTGTTGACGTGGACCAGCTCGCCTCGGCCATGCGGCAGGCCGCCATGACGGAGCTGGAGTACACCACCTGACCGGAGGCTTCCCGCGGGCCGTCCGGGTGCCGCTGGGTACGAGCGGGGCGGGTGCCGAACGACGTGGCGCCGATCGGCCAGGTGTTGTCGTACCCCCCGTGTAGCGTCCAGGCCGGAGTCAGATCGTGTTCTGTGGTTGACGGAGGCGCGCGGATGACACGTACACGTACGACAGGCGAGGCCGTGGTGGGCGACGTCCCGGCTCAGCAAGAGCTCGGCGCGGGGCGCAGTTCGGTGAACGGCGAACTCGACGCGCTCAAGGATGCTTTGGACGGCCAGCGCGCGCATGTTCTCGGGATCCTCGAAGGGCTCTCGGAGGAGGATCTGCGGAGGCCGGTGCTGCCCAGCGGCTGGAGCTGCCTGGCGTTGCTGCGCCACCTCACCGTGGATGTCGAACGCTTCTGGTTCCCCGGGGTGATCGCGGGCGAACCGGATGTGGCCGGTCAGCTCGCGGCGGGCGCGGAGGCGCACTGGTCCGTCCCCGAAGGGATGAGCACCGAGGAGGTCTTCGCCGACTACCGGGCAGCCGTCGCACGCGCGGACATCGTGCTCGCCGCCGCCGGCCCGGACCAGGAGCCCGCCGCGTGGCCCGTGGACATCTGGCCGACCTGGCGGCTGCCCGACGTACGCCGCATCCTCATCCATGTGCTCACCGAGGTCGCCTGCCACAGCGGTCACCTGGACGCCGCACGCGAACTGCTCGACGGCACCACCTGGCTCGGCGGCAACCCCTACGCCGGATAGACCTCCGGCCGGGGAGGTTTCCCGGCCCGCCGTCCCCGATGCGTGAACGAGCGTTCCTACGGGGCTAGAAGCTGTCGTACGCAGGCCGTCCCGCAGGCCGGTACACCCCCAGGACCGTGCCGCCCTTCGTCGCCGTGACCGTGACCGGTCGCAGGGCCGTCGGGATCGCGCCGTCCGCGAAGAGGCGCTTGCCGGTGCCGAGGATGACCGGGTGGATGGTGAGGCGGTATTCGTCCACGAGGTTCTCGCGCATCAGGGTCTGGGCCAGGTCGCCGCTGCCGACGACGTTGATGTCGCGGCCCTCGGTCTCCTTGAGGCGGCGTACCGCGTCTGCGGTGTCGCCTTCCAGGAGGGTGGAGTTCTGCCAGTCCACGGACGTGAGGGTGCGGGACGCCACGTACTTGCGCATGGAGTTCATGCGCTCCGTGAACGGGTTGTCCGGGTCGGCGGTCGGCCAGTACGACGCGAAGATGTCGTACGTCTTGCGGCCGAGGAGCATCGCGTCGGCGTCCTCGTACCAGCCGGCGATCGCCTCGCCGACGCCCTCGTCGAACGTGGGCTTCTGCCAACCGCCGTGCGGGAAGCCGCTCTCGGGGTCCTCGTCGGGGCCGCCGGGGGCCTGCATGACGCCGTCGAGGGTCAGGAACGTGGTGACGATGATCTTGCGCATGGTGCGAGCTCCTCTCGTCGTGGGCGGACCCCGAGGCGGTCGGCCTCAGCGGACCACGTCGAAGACGTTCTTCTGGATGCCGTTGGGGTACGCCTCGTGCTCCACGAGCTTCAGGTGCTGGGTGTCCTTGTCGGCCGCGCTGAACAGGCGCTTGCCCGCGCCGAGGAGCAGCGGGAAGACGAGGAGGTGATAGCGGTCGATCAGACCGGCGTCGGAGAGCGCGTGGTTGAGGTCGGCGCTCCCGTGGACGATGACCGGGCCGCCCTCGGTCTCTTTGAGCGCGGCCACCTCGTCCATGGACCGGAGGATGTGGGTCTCGCCCCACGTGTCCACGAGGCCGTCCTCGGTGAGCGTCGTGGACACGACGTACTTGGGCATCGCCTTGTAGCCGGCGAACTCCTCCATGCCCGGCCACACGGGGCTGAACGCCTCGTAGCTGACCCGCCCCATCATGAGCGCCCCGGCCTCCTCCTGTTCCCGGCTCTTGATCTCGTACGCCTCGGGGAGGAAGTCGATGCCCTTGAAGGTCCAGCCGGAGTTCCGGTAGCCGGGCTCGCCGCCCGGGGCCTCCATGACACCGTCGAGGGAGACGAAGGCGGTGCTGATGAGTGTGCGCATGATGTCCTCGGGTAGCTGCGGCGTGCTTGACATGGGTTGAGACCGCGCGGCGGGGGAAAAGTCATCGGTCCGGTGTTCCGGACAGGTCCCGGGGCCGGCGGAGTCGGTATGCATGATCCACTACGCGGCGAAGGAACGCCTCTGCATTGACGCCGCCACGTGCGTCGGCCGTCCCGACGCTCTCCCCGGCCGCGCCACCGACGGCAGGCGCGGCCCCCCCCGCTACCTCGGCGGCAACGGCGGCCGCCGCCGGTCCGGGGCCGTGTCGTACGTCGGAGGGGTCGCCGGGGGATGGGCGGCCAGGAGGTCGAGGGCGAGGCGGACGGCGTCGTCGAGGACGGCGTGGCGGCCCTCGGCCCAGTCCAGAGGGGTGCGGAGCGCTTCGAGGTCGGGTTCGACGCCGTGGTTCTCGACGGACCAGCCGTAGGTGTCGAACCAGGCGGCGTTCATGGGAACGGTGATCACCGTGCCGTCGCCCAGGCGGTGGCGGCCGGTCATGCCGACGACGCCGCCCCAGGTGCGCTGGCCGACGACCGGGCCCAGCTTGAGGAGGCGGAAGGCGGCGGTGATCATGTCGCCGTCGGAGGAGGTGGCCTCGTCGGCGAGGGCGACGACGGGGCCCCGGGGGGCGTTGGAGGCGTAGCTGACGGGCTGGGCGTTGCGGGTGAGGTCCCAGCCCAGGATGGTGCGGGTGAGCTTCTCGATGACGAGTTCGCTGATGTGGCCGCCCGCGTTGCCGCGCACGTCGATGATGAGGGCCGGGCGGGAGACCTCCAGGCGCAGGTCGCGGTTGAACTGGGCCCAGCCCGAGCCGCCCAGGTCCGGGATGTGGAGATAGCCGCAGCGCCCGCCGCTGAGATCGCGGACGACGGCGCGGCGCTTGGCGACCCAGTCCTGGTAGCGCAGGGGGCGCTCGTCGATGAGGGGGATGACCGCGACGCGGCGGGAGCGGCCCTGGCCCTCGGCGGGGGTGAAGGTCAGTTCGACCGTGGTGCCGCCCGCCGCGGAGAGCAGGGGGTAGGGGCCGGTGACCGGGTCGACCGGGCGGCCGTCGACATGGGTGAGGACCGCGCCCTCGCGGATGCCCGTACCGGCCAGCGGGGAGCGGGCCTTGGAGTCCGAGGAGTCGCCGGGCAGGATGCGGCGCAGCGTCCAGGCCCCGTCCCGGCACGTGAAGTCGGCGCCCAGCAGGCCGATCGCGCGCTGGTAGTGCGGCGGGCCCTCGTTGCGGCGGGCGGGCGCGACGTACGCGTGGGAGGTGCCCAGCTCGCCCAGGACCTCGCGCAGCAGATCCGCGAACTCGTCGGGGGTGGCGACCCGTTCGACCAGCGGGCGGTACTGGTCCAGGACCGCGGGCCAGTCGATGCCGCACATGTCCGGCTCCCAGAAGTACGCGCGGATGATCCGGCCCGCCTCGTCGTACGCCTGCCGCCACTCCGCCGCCGGGTCCGCCTCGTGCAGGATGCGGCGCAGGTCGAGATAGACGGTGGAGTCGTTGTCGCCCGGTTCGTTCGCCGGGACCGCGCGCAGCTCGCCGTCGTCCATGACGACCAGCCGCGAGGAGTCCCCGCTGACCTCGAACCAGTCGAGGTGGTCGACGAGTTCGGTGCGCTTCGCCTTGGCGATGTTGAAGTGCTCCAGCGTCGGGCGCCCCGACATGTCCGCCGGGTTGGCGAAGGTCTCGCCCAGCGCCCCGGAGATCGGCCAGCGCAGCCAGACCAGCCCGCCGCCGCTGACCGGGCAGAGCGCCGAGTACTTGGACGCCGAGACCGGGAACGGGGTGACCCGGCTCTCCAGGCCCTCGAACTCGACCGTCACCGTGGAGCCCTCCGCCGCGCCCGCCTCGTCGGCGTCCAGCGGGTCCAGACCGCCCGCCGCCGGGCGGCCGTCGGGGGAGAGGGCGAAGGGGGACGGGGTCGCCGAGGAGAGCGGGACCAGATAGGGGCGGCAGCCGAGCGGGAAGGACAGGTCGCCGGTGTGCACGTCGTAGACCGGGTCGAAGCCGCGCCAGGACAGGAACGCGAGATAGCGGCCGTCGCCCGTGAAGACCGGGTTCTCGTCCTCGAAGCGGCCGTTGGTCACATCGACGATGATCGGGGCGCCGGGGCCCTGGATGCGGGCGAGCTTGATCTGGCGCAGCGAGCGGCCGACGCCGGGGTGCGACCAGGTCAGCCAGTCGCCGTCCGGGGAGAACGCCAGATCGCGGACCGGGCCGTTGACGGAGCGGATCAGCTCGGTCGGCTCCCCGGTGGACGTCTCCTCGTCGGTGTCCAGGAGCAGGACCCGGCCGTCGTGCGAGGCGATGGCGAGCCGTTCGCCGTCCGGGTCGGAGATCAGCTCCAGCACCCGGCCCAGCCGCCCCGAGGCGAGCCGGCGCGGGGTGCGGTCGCCGCTGGCGCGCGGCAGGTAGGCGATCTCGACCGCGTCCTCGCCCTCCGCGTCGGTGACGTACGCGACCTGGCCGCCGCTGCCGAGCATCTCCGGCAGCCGCACCCGGACCCCCGGCGTGTCCGCGATGGTGCGGGCCGGGCCGTCGCGGTGGGTGAGCCAGTACAGGCTGCCGCGCACCGAGACCGCGCTGGCCCGGCCGGTCTCGTCCACGGAGAGCCCGTCGACGTTGCTCGCGGCCGGGACCTGGTACGTACGCCGTCCGGTGCGCGGGCCGCCGAGCCGGACGGGGAGCTTCCGGGGCACGGCGTCCGGTGTCTCCAGGTCGTCGACCAGCCACAGCTCGCCCGCGCACTGGTAGACGACCCGCCGGCCGTCGCTGGAGGCGTGCCGGGCGTAGAACGCGTCGTGGTCCGTGTGGCGGCGCAGGTCGCTCCCGTCGGGCCGGCAGGAGTAGAGGTTGCCGACGCCCTCGTGGTCGGAGAGGAAGGCGATGCGGCCCCCGACGAACATGGGGGAGTCCAGATGCCCGTCGATGTCCGGGAGCAGCCGTTCGCCGTGCAGCCAGAGCCGGCCCGTCGCGCCGCCCCGGTAGCGCTTCCAGGCGGCCGGTTCGTGCGGCGGCGTGCCGGTGAGCAGCAGGGTGCGGCGCTCGCCGTCCACGTCCCCGACCGCGATGTCGGAGACCGGGCCCCAGGGCAGCCGGCCGCCGGGGCTTCCGTCGGTGGGCACGCCGTAGGCCCAGGAGAAGTACGAGAACGGCTGCCGGTGCGAGGAGACGGCGAGGATCTGTGCCGCGTCCCCGTCGGGGGTCCAGCCGCAGACCCGGGCGTCCGTCGACCCCCAGTAGGTGAGCCGGCGCGAGGGGCCCCCGGTCACGGGCGCGACATGGATCTCCGGGTCCAGGCTGCGCCAGGTCGTGTACGCGATCCGGGTCCCGTCCGGGGAGAACCGGGGGTGGCCGATCCGGGTGCGGTCGACGGTCACGCGCCAGGCGCGTCCGGGCCCCTCGCCCTCGGGGACGAGCGGGGCGATCCAGAGGTCGTCCTCCGCGGCGAAGCAGAGCAGATCCTCGTGGAGGTGCGGGAACCGGAGATACGAGACGTCGTCACTCACCCCACCCATGCTTTCGGTGCGCGGGGGTCGCGGCAACTCAGGGGACGGGGGAACGTGCGGCCGGTCCGCGCGGCCCGGTCTTTACGGCCTGCGCACCGGTCCGCGCGGCCCGGTCTTTACGGCCCGCTGACAGCTGTGGTGCGGCCCACAAGCGAAACTGTTCCGTTTCGCTGGGGGGAGGGGGTAGCGTTCAGCTGTACGAAACAGTTTCGTTCGATGATCGCTCGATACGCCGGACGAAACGGCCCCGAGGAGAACAGGAGGTCGACACATGGCACGCACACGGCTCACGCCCGAGCGTGAGAGCGAGCTGTACGCCGCCGTGCTCGACCTGCTCCGCGAGGTGGGCTACGACGCCCTGACCATGGACGCCGTCGCCGCGCGTACGCATTCCAGCAAGGCCACCCTCTACCGCCAGTGGGGGAGCAAGCCCGAGCTCGTCGTCACGGCTCTGCGGCACAACAAACCGGGCACCCTCGGCGATGTCGACACCGGCTCGCTGAGCGGTGACTTCCATGCCGTCCTCAGCCGCAGTGACGACTGTCAGATGGAGAAGGACGCCGCGCTGATGCGGGGTCTGAGCCATGCCGTCCACGACAATCCCGACCTCCTTCAGGCCCTGCGCGAGCTGCTGATCGAACCGGAGATGACCGGTCTCGACACGCTGCTGCGCCGCGCCGTGGAACGGGGAGAGGTGAGCCCGGACAATCCGGCGCTCAGATACGTTCCGCACATGCTGGTCGGCGCCGTCGCCACCAGGCAACTGGTCGAGGACCGCCCCGTCGACCAGGCATTCCTTCTCGACTACGTCGACTCCGTGATCCTCCCCGCTCTCGGAGTCTGACCCTCACGGTCCCCGCGAACCCCTTTGCGCACGGCCCCCTCCCCACGCTCCACCTGACACGCCGCTCTCGTCGTCGGGCTGGTTCCACACGCCCATGTCCTCTCAACGACCTGACCGGGAGTACGCCTCCGTGGCCACATTCCTCTACAAACTCGGACGGCTCGCCTTCCGGCGCCGCCGCTATGTCGCCCTGATCTGGGTGGCCCTGCTGGCCCTCGCCGGATTCGGCGCGGCCTCCGCGTCCACCGCCACCTCCAGCTCCTTCTCCATTCCCGGTACGGAGGCCCAGAAGGCCTTCGACCTGCTGGAACAGCGCTTCCCCGCCGCCAGCGCCGACGGCGCGACCGCACGCATCGTCTTCAAGGCCCCCGAGGGCGAGAAGATGACGGACCCGGCCAACAAGACCGAGGTCAACAAGATCACCGCCGAGCTGAAGTCGGGCTCGGACCAGATCGCCTCGGTCGTCGACCCGTACGCCGGAAAGGCCGTCTCCAAGGACGGATCGACCGCGTACATCTCGGTGACGTACAAGGTCAACTCGATGGAGCTGACCGACGGGACCCGGGACGCCCTGGAGGACGCGGGCACCCACGCGCAGAAGAGCGGGATGACCGTGGAGATCGGCGGTGACGCGCTCCAGGTGATGCCGGAGACCGGCGCCACCGAGATCATCGGCGTCGCCATCGCCGCCGTGGTCCTGGTCGTCACCTTCGGTTCGCTGATCGCCGCGGGACTTCCGCTGCTCACCGCCCTGATCGGCGTCGGCATCGGCGTCTCCACGATCACCGCGCTGGCCAACGTGCTGGACCTGGGCAACACGACCTCCACCCTTGCGATGATGATCGGCCTCGCGGTCGGCATCGACTACGCGCTCTTCATCGTCTCCCGCTACCGCGCCGAACTGGCCGAGGGGCGCGAGCGCGAGGAAGCCGCCGGACGCGCGGTCGGCACGGCCGGCTCCGCCGTCGTCTTCGCCGGGCTCACCGTCGTCATCGCCCTGGTCGGCCTGGCCGTCGTCAACATCCCGATGCTGTCGAAGATGGGCTTCGCCGCCGCCGGCACCGTCGCCATCGCCGTCCTGATCGCGCTCACCCTCGTCCCGGCCATGCTGGGCTTCGCGGGCAAGCGGGTCATGGGCCGCAAGGCGCGCAAGGCCGCCGAGGCGGAGAACGCCCCCGAGGCCAAGCCGAACATGGGCACCCGCTGGGCGCGGTTCGTGCTGCGCAAGCCGGTCTGGGTGCTGCTCGTCGGCGTCCTCGGTCTCGGCGCGATCGCCGTCCCGGCCGCCTCGCTGGAGATGGGCCTGCCGGACGACGGCTCCCAGCCCACCAGCACCACCCAGCGCCGCGCCTACGACCTGCTCTCCGAGGGCTTCGGTCCGGGCTTCAACGGTCCGCTGCTGGTCGTCGTCGACACGGAGAACAGCTCCGACGGCAAGGCCGCCGCCCAGCGGGTCGGCGACGAGATCTCCGGCCTCAAGGGCGTCGTCGCCGTCACCCCCGCCACCTTCAACAAGGCCGGCGACGCGGCGATGATCACCGTCGTCCCGAAGGACCGCCCCAGCTCCGTCGAGACGGAGAACGTGGTCCACGCGATCCGGGACGCGGGCCAGGACGTCAGGTCCGACACCGGCGCCGAGGTGCTGGTCACCGGCTCCACCGCGATGAACATCGACTTCTCGCAGAAGATGAACGACGCGCTGCTGCCGTATCTGGCGCTCGTCGTCGGCCTCGCCTTCCTGCTGCTGATGGTGGTCTTCCGGTCGGTGCTGGTGCCGCTGAAGGCGGCGCTCGGCTTCCTGCTCTCGGTCGTCGCGGCCCTGGGCGCGGTCGTCGCGGTCTTCCAGTGGGGCTGGCTCGGCTCGCTCTTCGGGGTCGAACAGACCGGTCCGATCATGTCGATGATGCCGATCTTCATGGTGGGCGTGGTCTTCGGCCTGGCGATGGACTACGAGGTCTTCCTCGTCACCCGGATGCGCGAGGCGTACGTCCACGGCGAGAAGCCCGGCCAGGCCATCGTCACCGGCTTCAAGCACGGGGCCAGGGTCGTCACGGCCGCGGCCGTGATCATGATGGCGGTCTTCGCCGGCTTCATCGGCTCCAGCGAGCAGATGATCAAGATGATCGGCTTCTCGCTCGCCATCGCGGTCTTCTTCGACGCGTTCGTCGTCCGCATGGCGATCGTTCCCGCGGTCCTCGCCCTGCTCGGCAAGCGCGCCTGGTGGCTGCCGCGCTGGCTGGACCGGGCGCTGCCCAACGTGGACGTCGAGGGCGAGGGGCTCCGCAAGGAGCTGGCCACCGAGCCGGCCGCCGGTGGACCGGGCCCCGACGCCGGAGGCGAGCGCGAGCTGACCCGGGTCTGACCCGCGTCCGATCCGGGTCCGGCCCGGGTCCGGACCGGCCGGCCCCCGGACACCGTGTGACGGGGGCCGCCGAACTCCGGGACCGCGTCTGAGCGGAACGCGGTCCCGGGAGCACCGGTTACCTGTGGGGACGGGGGACCGGGGCGACGAGAGCCCCCGTGCATCTGGGCACGGGGGCTCTCACCATGTTCGTCGCCGTCCGGGGGCCGGAGGGTGGTGTGCGGCGGGGCTCAGGCCGGCGCCGCCTCCTGCTTCGCCGCCCGTTCCGCCTCGGCCGCCGCCTCGCGGGTCCGGCGCAGGAAGCGGATCATGGGCGCGCTGTCGAACTGGACGACGTCCATGCCCTCCGACGTATCGCGTTCGACGACCACTTGGACGCGGCCGCACGGCCAGACCCGCAGATCGTCGCTCTCGGCGGGGGAGCGCAGCCCCCGCTCCAGCAGCTCGCGCCCGACCGGCCAGACGGAACCGTCGGGAAAGGCGATCAGGACCGTGCCGGGGGCGGTCGCGGGATCGTGGCGCAGCTCGACAGGGACCACGGGCAGATCGCGGGCATCGGTGACGAGCCGGGCTCGGGCATGTTCTCTGATCACGGGGGACATGGGCCGGCTCCTCCTGTGTGCACCAGTATTTTGTGTGTCTTCGACCTCTAATGTCCCATATTTTCGCAAAAGAGCACGATGGCGAGTGTCGGCAGTTGTGACAGGCCCGCTCTTGCGACCTCTTTGCAACAAGGACCTATCATTGAGAGGTTCATGACCCCGCGCAGCTATGCGGTCACGCAGAAGCGGAGCCTCCCCCCATGCATGTACCCGACGGATTCATCAACGCGCCCGTCTCCGCCGTCACCGGGGTGGTGGCCGCCGGGGCGGTGGCCGTCAGCCTGAAGGGCGCGCGCCGGGAGCTGGACGAGCGCACCGCGCCGCTCGCCGGGCTCGTCGCCGCGTTCATCTTCGCCGTGCAGATGCTGAACTTCCCGGTCGCCGCCGGCACCAGCGGACATCTGCTGGGCGGGGCACTGGCCGCGATCCTCGTCGGGCCCTACACCGGGGTCCTCTGCATATCCGTCGTCCTGCTGATGCAGGGCATCCTCTTCGCCGACGGCGGGCTCACCGCGCTCGGCGTGAACATCCTCGACATGGGCGTCGTCACCACCGTCGTCGCGTACGCCCTCTTCCGCGGGCTGCTCGGCGTGCTGCCCCGCACCCGCCGCTCCGCGACCGTCGCCTCCTTCGTCGCCGCGCTCGTCTCCGTCCCGGCCGCCGCCGCCGCGTTCACGCTGATCTACTGGATCGGCGGCACCACGGACATCCCGATCGGCAAGGTCTTCACCGCGATGGTCGGGGTCCACGTCCTGATCGGCATCGGCGAGGCCCTGATCACCGCGCTGACCGTCGGCGCCGTCATCGCCGTCCGCCCCGACCTCGTCCACGGCGCCCGCGGCCTCTCCGCCCCGCTCAAGCTCCGGATCGACGGCGAACTCGTCGACGCCCCGGCCCCCGCCCGCGAGCCCGCCCCCGCCGCCCACCGCCCCACCCGCGGACTCTGGATCACCGGCCTGGTCACGGCCGTCGTCCTGGCCGGATTCGTCTCCTTCTACGCCTCCGCCAACCCGGACGGCCTGGAGAAGGTCGCCGGCGACCAGGGCATCGACGAGAAGGTGAAGGACCACGCCGCCAAGGACTCCCCGCTCGCCGACTACGGCGTCAAGGACGTCTCCAACGCCCGGCTCTCCGGCGGCCTCGCCGGGATCATCGGCGTCGGCGCCACCCTCGTCGCGGGCAGCGGCGCCTTCTACGTGGTCTCCCGCCGACGCCGTACGCAGGGCGAGGCCGGCACCCGTACCGAAGAGAAGGTCTGACATGGGCGCGGGCCACGCCCACAAGCTCTACCGGCACGGGCACTCGCCGGTCCACGACCTGCCGCCGCACTGCAAGATCGCCGCGGTGTTCGGCTTCGTCGTGGTCGTCGTCTCCACCCCGCGCGAGGCGGTCTGGGCCTTCGGGCTCTACGCCCTGCTGATCGCCGGCGCCGCCGCCGCGGCCCGCGTCCCCGCCGGCTTCCTCCTCAAGCGGCTGCTGATCGAGGTGCCGTTCGTCGCCTTCGCGCTCCTCATGCCGTTCGTCGTGCCCGGCGAGCAGACCCAGGTGCTCGGCCTCTCCGTCAGCGTCCCCGGCCTCTGGGGCGCCTGGAACGTGCTGGCCAAGGGCACCCTCGGCGTCGCCGCCTCCGTCCTCCTGGCCTCCACCACCGAACTGCGCGCCCTGCTGCTCGGTCTCCAGCGCCTGAAACTGCCCCCGCTGCTCGTCCAGATCGCCTCCTTCATGATCCGCTACGGCGACGTCATCACCGACGAGATGCGCCGGATGTCCATCGCCCGCCGCTCGCGCGGCTTCGAGGCGCGCGGCGTCCGGCAGTGGGGCGTCCTCGCCACGTCGGCCGGCGCCCTGTTCATCCGCTCCTACGAACGCGGCGAACGCGTCCACCTCGCCATGGTCAGCCGGGGCTACACCGGCACCATGCCCGTCATCGACGAGGTGACCGCCTCGCGCGCCCAGTGGGCGTACGCCTCGGCCCTCCCGGTGCTCGCCCTCGCGGTCTGTCTGGTGGGATGGACCGTATGAGCCCCGACCCCGCCCCCGTACCGCCCTCCCTGGAAGTCAGCGGCCTCGCGTACGCCTATCCCGACGGCCACCAGGCGCTCTTCGGCGTCGACCTGACCGTCGCGCGCGGCGAACGCGTCGCCCTGCTCGGCCCGAACGGCGCCGGCAAGACCACCCTCGTCCTCCACCTCAACGGCATCCTGGAGGCGGGCGCCGGATCGGTCCGCGTCGCCGGGATGCCGGTGGACAAGCGGAACATGGCCGAGATTCGCCGCCGCGTCGGCATCGTCTTCCAGGACCCCGACGACCAGCTCTTCATGCCCACCGTCCGCGAGGACGTCGCCTTCGGACCGGCCTCCGGCGGGCTGCGCGGCGCGGAGCTGGAGGAGCGGGTCACGGAGGCGCTGCGGCAGGTCGGCATGGAGGAGTACGCCGGCCGGCCCCCGCACCACCTCTCCTTCGGCCAGCGCCGCCGCGTCGCCGTCGCCACGGTCCTCGCCATGCGCCCCGAGATCCTGGTCCTGGACGAACCCTCCTCCAACCTGGACCCGGCCTCCCGGCGCGAACTCGCCGACATCCTGCGCGGTCTGGACGTCACCGTGCTCATGGTCACCCACGACCTGCCGTACGCCCTCGAACTCTGCCCCCGCTCCGTCATCCTCAGCGACGGCGTCATCGCCGCCGACGACCGCACCCAGGACCTGCTGTGCGACGAGGACCTGATGCGCGCGCACCGGCTGGAACTGCCCTTCGGCTTCGACCCGCGCTCGGTGACGGTGCCGACGCCCTGAGGACGGGGCGACGGCTCGTGGGCGGGTTCCCGGCTCGTGGGCGGGTCACCCCTCGTGAAGCGGTTCCCGAGGGGTGACCCGCCCCACCCGCGACCTGCGGCGCCGTGCACCATGGGGGCATGAGCGGCAGCGCGGAAGCAGGCGTGGACGTACGGGGCACGGTGGCGCCCGGATTCGAAGCGGTCCGGGACGCCTTCGTCCGCAACTTCGAGGAACGCGGTGACCGGGGGGCGGCGGTCACCGTCTACCGGCACGGGGACAAGGTCGTCGACCTGTGGGCCGGGACCCGCGACGTCGACGGCACCGAACCCTGGGCCGTCGACACCGTGCAGATCGTCCGCTCGGCCGGCAAGGGCATCGCCGCCGCCGTCCCGCTGCTGCTCCACCAGCGCGGCCAGATCGACCTGCACGCACCGGTCTCCACCTACTGGCCCGACTTCAAGGCGAACGGCAAGGAACGCGTCCTCGTCCGCCACCTCCTCGCCCACCGGGCCGGACTCCCCGCCCTCGACCGTCCGTTGACACCCGAGGAGGCGGCCGACGGCATCAGCGGGCCGCGCGCGGTCGCCGCCCAGCGCCCCCAGTGGGAGCCCGGCACCGACCACGGCTACCACGCCCAGACCTACAGCTGGCTCGTCGGCGAACTGGTGCGCCGCGTCACCGGACGCACCGTCGGCCGCTGGGTCGCCGAGGAGATCGCCCGCCCGCTCGGCCTGGACTTCTGGTTCGGCATCCCGGCGGACGAGGCCCACCGGATCGGCCGGATCGGCCCGGTGGAGGCGCCCCCGGGCGACGCCGGAGGCGGGCTGCGGATGCGCCCCAAGCGCGCGGTGTCCGACGCCTACCGGGACCCGGAGTCGCTGACCCGGCGGGCGTTCGGCGCCATCGACCCGCTCCCCGACGAGAACGACCCCGGCTACCGGGCCGCCGAACTCCCCGCCTCCAACGGCATCGCCACCGCCCGGGGCCTGGCCCGCTGCTACGCCGCGATGATCGGCCCCGTCGACGGCCACCGACTGTTCGCACCCGCCACCCTCACCCTGGCCCGCACCGAGGAATCCGCGGGCCCGGACCGGGTCCTCGTCGTCACCACCCGCTTCGGCCTCGGCTACATGCTGCACGGCCCGGCCGCCCCGCTCCTGGCCCCCGGCTCCTTCGGCCACCCCGGCCGGGGCGGTTCCCTCGGCTTCGCCGACCCCGAATCCGGCATCGCCTTCGGCTATGTGACGAACGGTCTGCAGAAGGGAGTCACCGCCGACCCCCGTGCCCAGGCCCTGGTACGGGCAGTACGGTCGGCGCTATGACTTCTCCCGTACGGCCCCGACTCGACGGATACGGCGTCCTCATCACCGGAGCGGGCCGGGGCATCGGCGCCGCCACCGCCCGCCGCCTCGCCGCCGAGGGCGCCCGCGTCCTCGTCACCGACCTGGACGAGGAGCGGGCCGAGGACACGGCCGCGGCGATCCGGGAGGACGGCGGCCAGGCCGCCGCCCTGGTCTGCGACGTGGCCGACCGCGAGGACGTCGAGACGGCGGTCGCCCACGCCGTCTCCCTCTTCGGCCGCCTCGACGTCCTCGTCAACAACGCATGCGCCTGCACCGAGGACGCCCCCCTCTTCGAGGACGAACCCGACGAGAGCTGGGCGCGCGACCTCGACATCACCCTCACCGGCGCCTATCGCTGCGCCCGCGCCGCCCTGCCCCACCTCGCCGCCTCCGGCCACGGCGCCATCGTCTCCATCGGCTCCGTCAACGGCCTCCAGGACTTCGGCAACCACGCCTACAGCGCCGCCAAGGCCGGCCTGGAGAGCCTCACCCGCACCCTCGCCGGCCACGCCGGACCGCGCGGCGTCCGCGTCAACCTCGTCGCCCCCGGCACCGTCCGCACCGACGCCTGGTCCGGCCGAGGCGACGCCCTCGACCGCGTCCGCTCCCTGTACCCCCTCGGCCGCGTCGGCGAACCCGAGGACATCGCCGCCGCCGTCGCCTTCCTCGCCTCCCCCGACGCGGCCTGGATCACCGGCACCACCCTCCGCGTGGACGGCGGCCTGACCGCCGTCAACAACGGCTTCCGGCAGGCGGTGGCCACGGAGTAGAGCCCCCCGCGAACGCATGCGCCGGATCCGCGCAAGTACGGGGTGAGACCGCCACCCGGGCGGGATCGGACAGGAGACCTCATGGATCCGGACGAGGACCTGCTGACGCGGGCGGCCCGCGAGCCGGCCGCCTTCGAACCGCTGGTCGACCGGCACAGCGCGGCCCTGCACGGCTACCTCGTGCGCCGGGCACCGGCCGCCGCCGACGACCTGCTCTCCGAGGTGTGGCTCCAGGCGTACGCCCACCGGAGCACCTTCGACGCCGGACGCGGATCGGCCAGGGGATGGCTGTTCGGCGTCGCCAGGAACGTCCTGGCCCGCCACCGGCAGTCCGCCGCACGGGCGGCGGGCCGGCCGCAGCCGGCCGCCGACAGCCCGGCGGCGGGCGACCCCTGGCACGCCGTCGACGCCCGGCTGGACGCCGCCGCCGTCGCCCCCGACCTGCGTGCCGGACTCGCCGGACTGCCCGAGGCCGAACGGGAGCTGCTGCTCCTCGTCGCCTGGGAGGAGCTGACCCCGGCCGAGGCCGCGGCGGCCGTCGGCATCCCCGCGGGCACCGCCCGCTCCCGACTGCACCGGGCCCGCGCCCGGCTCCGCGAAGGACTCTCCGCCACCACCCGTACGACCCTGACGGGAGACCCCGCATGACCCACACCGACCAGCGGACCGACGTCCTCGACTTCCCCGGTGCCGAGGCACTGCACCGGGCCGGCCGCACCGCGCCGCCCGACGACGCCGTCCGGGAGCGGGCCCGCTCCCTCGTGCTCGCCGCCATCGCCGCCGACACCGCCGCCCCGGCCCCCGTACCCCCGGGCCGCCGGGCGCACCCCGGCCGCCGCCGGGTGCTCGTCGGGGCCGCCGCCGTCGCGGTGCTCGCCGCCGGAGCGGCCCTCCTGCCCGTGACCGACATCGGCGGCGAACCGGCCGCCACCGCCTCGGCGGCCGAGGTGTTCACCGCCCTGGCCGACCGGGCTGCCACCGGGGACGGGGCCGACGCCCCGTACTGGCACACCACCGTACGGACCTGGGTGGAGGGCGAGCGGGCCCGCACCGACGACACGTACCTGAGCCGGAACGCGGTCGTCATCAAGACGCACGACGGCCGCACCATCACCAAGTCCAACCCGTCCGGGACCAGTTGGGCCGTCGGCGACCGACAGGTGGGCTGGAAGGGCCTCGCCGCCCTGCCCACCGCACCGGACGCCCTGCGCCGCGCCCTGTCGGCCGGGGCGAAGGGCCCCGCCGCCGCCGAGCAGACCGTACGCCAGGCCGGGACCCTTCTCACCGACGCGCCCGCCCCGCCCCGGCTGCGCGCCGCGCTGTACCGCGTCATGGCCGGCACACCCGGCGCCGAGGTCACCGAAGGGGTGAAGGACGCCGCCGGCCGCACCGGCACCCGGATCAGCTGGACCTGGTCCGGCGCCCTCCCGCTGAGCGTCCGCCACAACCCCGGCTGGATCGTGCGCCCCTCCGACGCCCTGCTCCTGGAGACGGACTACAGCCCGGTCAACGACCCCGGGCACATCACCAACACGCACACCTACCTGCACGCCGGCCCGGCGAACAGCACCGGCTGACGGACGGCCCTTCCAACTCATCGGCGGTCCCGGCTCCGCACGGGGCCCGCGCGGAACAGGGGGCCGCGCGGGCCCGTACCGCCCACCGCACGGCATCGGCCCCCCGGGGCAGTCCCGGGAGGCCAGGGTGCCGCTCTACGCGTCGTCCACCCCGTGCGCGGCTGCCGCGTGGCGCCGCCGGAGCACCCGGAAGTCGGTCTCCCGGCTCCCGTCGCCCGCACGTTGCGCGGCCTCCTCGGCGACGGCGAACGCGTCACACGTCCCGCACCCGCCCGACGACGGCCCAGAGGCGCCCTCGGCGTCCGCCCCGCCCGCCTCGCGTCCATCGCGCCTCATGCGACCTCACCCCGACTCCGCGCGTTCTCCCGCGCGTTCCGCGCCCACAGCCGCTCCCGGGACGTCGCCTCGCGGGTGTGCTCGGGCAGCACCTCCCATTCGGCGCCGCCCCGGGCCGGACGGAGCATCCAGTAGGGCCCGGCGACCCCTCGGAACTCCCCGATCCGGGGCAGATGCGCACGGGTCACGTCGACGACGAGGGTTCCGGGGGCGGGGGCGAATTCGGACGGTTGTACCTGCATAGACACTGCCGTACCTCTCCGTAGTCATTCCACTACCAAGGCGGCTCAGCGTGTCCTAGAGTCACATGGTCTTCAACTTGCACGATTCGCACGAAGAGTTGGGCGGTGTGTCTTGAACCGCAAGGAACTGAGTCCGGAGAGTTCTCCAGTCGCGGCGTTCGGGGAGCGTCTTCGCAGGCTGCGAGATGAACGCGGCTGGACGCAGGACGAGCTGGGTGAGCGCATGGGGTATTCGGGCACCCATGTATCGGCTGTGGAAACTGGTCGCCGGTCTCCAACTCCGCGCTTCTCGAACAGAGCTGACAGGGCCTTCGGGACCGGCGACCAGTTCGAGCGTCAAGGCCGGGCGGCACGCGACACGGCTCTCCTGGAGGGGTTCCCGGAGTACGTGGGGCACGAAGGCAAGGCGGCAGAGATCCGCCTCTACGAGGTGGGCGTGATGCCTGGCCTGCTCCAGACGCCGGAATACGCGACGGCCCTGGCCGAGAGCGCGGTAAGGAGGGGCGCCATCACGCCCGACCAGGCGCTTCAACGCGTTGAGCTCGTCGCGCAGCGGCAGGATTCCCTGCTGCGGCCCGATCCTCCACTTGTTCTGGTGGTGCTGGACGAAAGCTGCATCCGGCGCCCCATCGGCGATTCCGGGGTCATGGAAGCCCAGTTGGCCCGGCTGCTGGAGTTCGCGGAGCTGCCCACCACGGTGTTCCAGATCGCCCCGTTCGCCATGGGCGACCGCCGCCCGTTCGATCTGCCCCTCTACATACTGACGCTGCCCGACCGCTCGCTGATGTCCTACGCGGAGTCCGCGCAGCAGGGTCACCTGGAGCGGGAAAGCAGCTTCGTGCTCCCACTGCTGACGGCCTACCATCAGCTACAGGCCGAATCGCTCTCCCAGGCGGCGTCCGTGGCCATGATCGAGCAGTTACGAAAGGGCACTCCGTGACGACCGAATCCCCCCGCTGGTACACGTCCTCATACAGCAACAACGGCGGCGCTTGCGTCCAGGTCGCGATCAACCTCGCCCCCAGCGGGACCGTCCCGGTCCGCGATTCGAAGAATCCGGCGGGCCCTGTCATCGCGCTCACGCCCGCCGCGTTCACCGCGTTCGTGGCGGACATCAAGCACGGCGGCTTCGAGACCGCCTGAGCGTGACGGGGAGGGCGGGGGTTGTGGGCGCCGCCCCGCCCCCGTGGGTGTGAACGCCGGACTCCCCCAGGGTCCTTGAGCCCTGGGGGACCGTTCGTGGCGTCGACGCCCCCTCGCGCGGGAGCGTCGAAGGGGTGTTTCTTCTGCCGGGACGCGGCCGGCACGACGTCGGCCGATCTTGGAGAGCGCTCTCCAAGATCGGCCGAAAAAAGGCCCGCCTCCGTCCGAGTGCGGGGGATTACGGGAGCTGGTAGTTCGCGTCGAGGACCGCGCCCCTGTCGGGGTGGTTCTCGTCGTAGCCGTGCGGGTCGCACTGGAGGCCGCCCTTGACGCAGTGGGTGACCATCGCGTCGAGCGTGCGGGCGTCCCAGCCGTTCATGAAGTCGTAGTGGAACGAGTAGCCCCGGCCGCTCGCCAGCCTGACCTGTGACATGTCGCCGTTGACCGGCCACGCCATCTTGAACTCGATCATCGGCAGGGCCACCGGGTGATCGGGCGGGCAGGAGTTGTAGTTGTTGCCCGAGGCCACCGGGTAGGCCATGTGGCTCTTGTGGTCCGGGGTGTCCAGATGGATGCCGTCCCAGCAACTGGGCGCCTGGAGGCGCAGGTTGAGCTGCACGTCGCGGCGGTTGGGGCAGGTCGCCGGGAAGTCGTAGTTCTTGAAGCTGTCGCCGCACTCCCAGCCCTCGACCGTGCCCTTGAGGTTCTTGAACTCCTCCTGGGTCTGCATCGGGGAGCCGACGACGTACCGCAGGCCCTTGGGGAAGGGGCGGACGCTCCGGTAGTCGGTGACCCCCGACTTGTAGTAGATCGTCTGGACGCCGTCCAAGAGGACCTTGGTGTCCCCGTTGAACAGGCTCGGCATCCAGTACCCCGACTTGTCGCCGGGGGCCAGGCACGTGGTGGCGCCGTTCTGGAGCGAGTCGGCGGTCGTATACGCGTTCGTCGTGGTGTTGCCCATGAACGTGTGGTCGTGGGACTTGCCCGGCTGGCCCGGATACACGATCGGGTCGTCCGGAGCGGTGTGCGTCGGTGCGCACTTGGCCTGGAACTCGTGGAAGTACGCCTGTGGCGGCACCTCCATCGACGGGGTGACCCCGGTGACCGGCGGATCGGCCATGATGTAGCCGTCCCCGTCCGGATCGTCCGCCGAGGCCCGCGTGGACGCGGCCATCCCGGGCATCCCCGGCATGGAATACGCGGCGTGCCGCGCGTGTGCCCCCGCCGCCTGCGCGGGGCTTTCGGTGGACGCGTTCGCCGTCGCCGTGATCCCGGCGATGCCCGCCGTGGTCAGCGTCAGCGAAGTGAACAAGAGCAGTCCGGTGAGGGTTCTCGACCTCCGTGGCATGGAGACTTCCTCCTGCGTTCGTGGGGGATTGCATGGAGTGGGAGAGCGCTCTCCCACTCGGGAGTGTTCCGCTCCTGACAAGAGCGTGTCAATAGTTGGTGAACGGGGTACTTCGCGGGTGGCGTTGCCATGGCAGGGGCGGTCGGGCGGCTTCGCCGGCCCCGCCCGGCCCCGCCCCGTCAGTCCGGCCGGTGCCCCGTCAGGTGGTGCCAGCGGGCGCGGGCGGCGTCCAGTTCCTGGCGGGCCCGGGGGATGCCGGGGTCGTGCTGCTGGCGGACGGTCAGATCGTGGAGGCGGCGCCCGGCCTCGGCCTGGCCGGCGGTGTCCTCGCGGATCCGGCGCAGTTCGGCCTGGGCCTCGCGCAGGAGACGGGGGCGGTCGGCCCGGAACTCCTTGGCGGCGGCGGTGGTGTTGTGGACGGCGACGACGAACCTGCGGACGTGCTCCTCGTCGAACTGCCCGATCGGGTACGTGATGAGATGCCGCCGCCCGTCCGGAGCGGTCACGTAGACGTGGCCGCCGTTGTGGGTGTGCTCGGAGCGGACGGAGATCTCGTGCAGGGGCAGTTCGCCCGACCAGTCCTCGGTCTTCAGGACGAGCACGAACTCGTACAGGCTCAGCTCGCCCAGCTCCTCCCGGTACCCGCCCCGCCCCGGGTCCCGCAGATGGGCCAGATACTCCTCCGCCCTGCGCACCCGGCGCCGGTGGGCGGTGGCGGCCCGCTGGTTGGCGTCATGGGCGGCGGCCAGCTCCCTCGCGGCGCTGCGCTCCAGACCGCGCAAGGTGGTCCGGGCGGCGTCCAGGTCGCGGCGGGCGGCGGCGTGCTCGCTCCCGAAGGCGAACCGGCCACCTCCCGGATAGCGGTGCAACTGCCGCAGGACCAGTCCCGCGACGGTCCCGAGCACCACCAGCAGCACGATCAGGGCGACGCCCATCTCTCTCCCCCACAAGGCCGTTGACGTCGTCGGAACGGCCCGCGCGCGGCCCCGCCCCCGTCGACTATCGGGAAACGGGGGCGGGTTCGTCAATCGGATACGAGGGCGTGGGCCTCACGGCCCCGCCCGCAGCACCTCCGCGACGATCGGGCCCGCCGCCGTGCCGCCGTGGCCGCCGGACTGGACGAGGGCGGCGGCGGCGAGGTCGTTGGAGAAGCCGGTGAACCAGCTGTCGGAGGTGGCGTTGCCGTCGACCTCGGCGGAGCCGGTCTTGCCGCCCTTGTAGCCGCCGACGCGGGCCATCGCCTGGGTGGCGGTGCCCTCGGCGCTGGTGGCGGTGTAGTTCATCATCTCCTTGAGCTGGGCCGAGACGCCGGCGGGCAGCGGGGACGCGGTGGCGAAGGTCCGGTTGTCCAGGGAGCGCGGGACGATGTACGGCTGGAGGAACTGGCCGTGGACGGCGGTGGCGGTGACGGAGGCCATGTTCAGCGGGCTCATCTGGATCTTGCCCTGGCCGATGAACGAGGCGGCGGTCTCCGCGCCCTGGGAGGGCGGGACCGCGCCGTCCCACGTGGTGATGCCGGACTTCCACTCGCTGCCGATGCCGAAGTAGCGTGCGGCCTCGTCGCCGAGGGCGGTGTCCCGCTTTCCCTCGCCGAGCGGCAGCACGGGCTTGATGAAGGCCGTGTTGCAGGACCGGGCGAAGGCCCGCTTGAGCGTGGGGTTGTCGGTCATCGAGAAGTCGTCCAGGTTGTGGAAGACCCGGCCCTCCCAGGGCACCGTGGCCGGGCACTTGACGGGCCCGTTCGCGCTGCCCAGGCCGTTCTGGATGATCATCGCCGCGGTGACGATCTTCATCGTGGAGCCGGGCGCCACCTTGGCCCACCGCGCCGCGTCGTAGCCGTCCGCCCGGTTGTTGGCGATGGCCCGGATCGCGCCGCTCGACGGTTCGACGGCGGCCACCGAGGATTCGGGGTACTTCTTCACCGCGCGCTCGGCCGCCGCCTGGATCCCCGCGTCCAGCGTGGTCGGCACCCGGCCCGGCTTGCCCTTCACCAGGGTCAGCAGCGTCTTGTCCGGCCCGTCGGCGGTCGCGCTGTTGATCCACGTCTCGATGCCGGTGGTGCCGCCGGCCTTCGTGCCGTACTTCTTGCGCAGCTCGTCCAGGATGCCGCCCAGCGAGGGGTACTTCTCCTTGGTGAGCACCTTGCCGTTGCGGTCGACCGCCTCGATCGAGGCGGTCTTCGACTCGCCCGTCTCCAGCGACTCGCCCTTCTTCAGGTCCGGGTGGATCACCGAGGGCACCCAGTCGACCAGCGGCTTCCCGGTGGTCAGCCCGCGCACCACGGTCAGTTCGGAGGCGTACGACCAGGACGTCGTCGCGCCCTTGTAGGAGACCGTCGCCTTCACCGTGTACGGCACCTTCGAACCGGTCGCCGCGCCCGCGGTGATCACCGCCTTGGTGACATGGGCGGACTCGCTGTACCCGGTCAGTGCCGGCCCCGCCTCGCCCTCGTTGTTCGTGAGCTGGGCCGCCGTCGCCGCGTCCCCGCTCGCCCACGCGGCCAGGAACTCCTTCGACGTATCGGCGATCTCGTCCTTCGTGACCGGCCCCGTCCGCACCTCGGCCGTCGTGGTCTTGGCGTCCGAACCGCCCCCGACCCCGCTGTCCCCCAGGCCGTCCAGGATGTTGTACGCCCCGTAGCCCACCCCGCCGACCACGACCGCGAACACCCCGCCGACGACGGCCACCTTCGCCCCGCTTCGCATTCCTGCGTCCCCCTCCCCAGGAGGCCCCCTTGAACATGTTCAAGGGGGCTTTTCCGGCACCCTACGGGACGGTGGTGAAGGGGGAGGTAGTTGTTATAGGAACGCGATCCGATTCGGCGTGAACGGACGACTCGGATCCAGAATCAGATCCAGGTGTCCAGCCACATCCGATCCCGCCAGGAATCCTCCGGAATGGGCGTTCCCGTATACAGCGGCCAGAAATAAATGAAATTCCAGATGATCAGCAGCACCAGGACGCCGGCCGCCACCGCGCCCACCGTGCGGCGGCGTTCGCCGGAGGGGTCGGGTGCGGTGAGGCCGAGTTCGTGGGCGGTGCCCGTATGGGCCGCGGGCCCCAGCATCGCGCCGATCATCATGGAGACCGCCAGGCAGAGGAAGGGCACGAAGACGACGGCGTAGAAGAGGAAGATGGTCCGTTCCTGGTAGAGGAACCAGGGGAGCCAGCCGGCGGCCACACCGCAGGCGATGGCCCCGGCGCGCCAGTCGCGGCGGAAGAACCAGCGCCACAGGACATAGGCGAGGGCGAAGCAGGCGGCCCACCAGAGCAGGGGGGTGCCGAGGGCCAGGACCTCGCGGGCGCATTTGCCGGTGGCGGACCGGGCGCAGCCGTTCTCCTCCTCGTAGAAGTACGAGACGGGGCGGCCGAGGACGATCCAGCTCCAGGGGTTGGACTGGTAGGTGTGGCCGGACGTCAGGTTCACATGGAAGTCGTAGACCTGGTTCTCGTAGTGCCACAGGCTGCGCAGCCAGTCGGGCAGCCAGGTCCAGTGCCCGCCCTTGCCGTCGGTGGCCGCCCAGTCCCGGTAGTAGCCGTGGTGCTCGGGGTCGTCGCGGACGATCCAGCCGGTCCACGTGACGAGATACGTGACCACCGCGACCGGCACCGTGGAGACGAAGGCCGGCAGCAGGTCGCGCCGGAGCACCGCGAAGTACGGCCGCACCGCACCCGCCGTCCGCCGGGCGCCCACGTCCCACAGGACCGTCATCAGGCCGAACGCGACCATGATGTACAGCCCGTTCCACTTGGTGGCGAAGGCCAGCCCGAGGCAGACCCCGGCGGCGATCCGCCAGGGGCGCCAGCCCAGGCGCAGGTTCTCCGCCACGGCCGCGTCCGGGCGCAGCACCCCGTCCTCGTCCTCCGGCAGCGCCGCCGCGAGCCGCTGTCTGGCGCGGTCGCGGTCGACGAGCAGACAGCCGAACGCCGCCAGTACGAAGAACATCAGCACGAGGTCGAGCAGCGCCGTGCGGCTCATCACGAAGTGCAGCCCGTCCACGGCGAGCAGCGCGCCCGCCAGACAGCCCAGGAACGTCGAGCGGAAGAGCCGGCGGCCGATCCGGCAGAGCATCAGCACCGAGAGCGTGCCGAGCACGGCCACCATGAACCGCCAGCCGAACGGCGTGAAGCCGAACAGCTGCTCACCGACCCCGATGATCCACTTGCCCATGGGCGGATGGACCACATAGCCGGGATCCGTCGGGATCGGCACCTGGGACGGGTCGTTGAGGATCAGCTTGTCGACGTCCTTGGGCCACGCCCCCTCGTACCCCTGGTTGATCAGCGCCCAGGAGTCCTTGGCGTAGTACGTCTCGTCGAATATCACCGCGTGCGGGCTGCCCAGCTTCCAGAAGCGCAGCACCCCCGCCACCGCCGCGACCAGCAGCGGGCCGCCCCACGCCGACCAGCGCACCAGCCGGTCCGCGAGCAGCGGCGGCACCCCGAGCACCGCCCACAGCTGTCCGCCGGGCCGGGTGTACGGGGGGACCAGCCGCTCCCGCAGCCCGATCCCGGCGCGGGACACATGGCCGAAGCGGCGCAGCCGCCGCTGCCAGGACATCGGCTCCGGGCCGTGCTCTTCCCCGGCGTCTTGGCCCTGCCGGGCTTCGGGCGCAGTACTCGTCACCGCGCCATCGTAGGGAACGCGTCTGTGCGGACGCTGCCGCCCGTGCTGGGAGGATGGACGTTGTGACTGGATCGACTGGAACGCTGGTACTGGCAGGGACCCCCATCGGCGATGTGGCGGACGCCCCGCCCCGCCTGGCCGCCGAACTGGAGACGGCCGACGTCGTCGCCGCCGAGGACACCCGGCGGCTGCGCCGGCTGACCCAGGCCCTGGGCGTCCACACCTCGGGGCGTGTCGTCTCCTACTTCGAGGGCAACGAGTCCGCCCGCACCCCCGAACTCGTCGAGGCGCTGCTCGGCGGCGCCCGGGTGCTGCTGGTCACCGACGCCGGCATGCCGTCCGTCTCCGACCCCGGCTACCGGCTGGTCGCCGCCGCCGTCGAGCACGACATCCGGGTCACCGCCGTGCCCGGCCCGTCCGCGGTGCTCACCGCCCTCGCCCTGTCCGGGCTGCCCGTCGACCGCTTCACCTTCGAGGGCTTCCTGCCCCGCAAGGCCGGGGAGCGCCTCGGCCGGCTCCGCGAGGTCGCCGACGAGCGCCGCACCATGGTCTTCTTCGAAGCCCCGCACCGCCTGGACGACACCCTCGCCGCGATGGCCGAGGTCCTGGGCGACGGCCGGCGCGCCGCCGTCTGCCGGGAGCTGACCAAGACGTACGAGGAGGTCAAGCGCGGCCCGCTGGGCGAGCTGGCCGTCTGGGCCGCCGAGGGCGTACGCGGTGAGATCACCGTCGTGGTCGAGGGCGCCCCCGAGACCGGCCCCGAGGAACTGGACGCCGAGGAGCTGGTGCGCAGGGTGCGGGTGCGCGAGGAGGCGGGGGAGCGGCGCAAGGAGGCGATCGCCGCCGTGGCCGCCGCCGCGGGCCTGCCCAAACGCGAGGTGTTCGACGCGGTCGTCGCGGCAAAGAACGCGGCTCGGACCGGCCCCTCGGACGGTAAAGGACTATCGTGAAAAGCAAAGTAAGAGCCGCGTACCGGCCCCTTTTGCCACGAGAAGCTCAAAACCGGTCCAACACTCGACAGGGCCCGGTGCGCTCCCGCCGGTAAAGGCGTCCACTGGATCCAGGACGCATTCCCCGGAGTGCTTGTCCGGCGGACAAGAGGAGCCAGCATGAGCGACATCGCAGCGACCACCGCCCACGAGGCCTACGCATTCGCCTGCATGCGGTGCGGATACGGCTGGGAACAGGCCTACGAGATCGAGCACCACGTCGACGCCTCGCAGCACGCGTACGTGGTCTACAAGGCGGACGGCGAGCGCGTCCCGTCCCCGCTCTCCACGCCCACCTGCGCCAACTGCGGCGGACACGTCGTCCGGATCATGCGGGCCGGCCGGGTCTCCACGGTGCAGCAGCTGCTCCGCAGCCGCCCCGCCGCGGAGCCCGCCGCGCCCGAGCCCGAGACCGTGCCCGCCGCAGGACCGGTGGCCGCCACCGCCGCGCCGACGGGCGAGCACCACTGGCACCTCTCCGACCTGCTCCATCCCTTCCAGCGCCGGTGACGTCCGTACGGTTCCGGTGAGGTCCGGGCCTCGGTCGTCGTGCGGTCCCGGTGAGGTCCGGGCCTCGGTCGTCGTGCGGTCCCGGTGAGGTCCGGGCCTCGGTCGTCGTACGGTCTCGGTGAGGTCCGGCGGCCCCGGTCCTCGTACGATCGTGGCCATGAGCCGTACCGAAGCCCCGCCGCTGCCCGAACCGCTCCCGGTGCCGGTCGCGGACTCGCACACCCACCTGGACATGCAGGACGGCACCGTCGAGGAGGGCCTGGCCAGGGCCGCCGCAGTGAACGTGACCACGGTGATCCAGGTCGGCTGCGACGTGAAGGGATCGCGCTGGGCTGCCGAGACCGCCGCCGCGCACCCGGGCGTGTACGCGGCCGTCGCCCTGCACCCCAACGAGGCGCCCCGGATCGTCCACGGGGACCCCGACGGCTGGTCGCGGCAGGGGGCCCGCGAGGGCGGCGGCACCGCCGCCCTCCACGAGGCGCTGGCCGAGATCGACGCCCTGGCCGCGCTCCCCGACGTCCGGGGCGTCGGCGAGACCGGGCTCGACTACTTCCGCACCGGCCCCGAGGGCATGGCCGCCCAGGAGGAGTCCTTCCGGGCCCACATCGAGATCGCCAAGCGCCACGGCAAGGCGCTCGTCATCCACGACCGCGAGGCGCACGCCGACGTGCTGCGCATCCTGGCCGACGCGGGCGCCCCGGAGCGCACGGTCTTCCACTGCTACTCCGGCGACGCCGAGATGGCCGAGCTGTGCGCGGAGGCCGGGTACTACATGTCCTTCGCCGGCAACGTCACCTTCAAGAACGCCCAGCCGCTGCGCGACGCGCTGGCCGTCGCGCCGATGGAACTGGTCCTGGTGGAGACCGACGCGCCCTTCCTCACCCCCGTCCCGTACCGGGGCCGCCCCAACGCGCCCTATCTGATCCCGGTCACGCTCCGCGCCATGGCCGAGGTGAAGGGCGTCGACGAGACCACCCTGGCCACCGCGATCGCGGTGAACACCGCGCGCGCCTTCGACTACTGACCGGTCGCGGGCGGCGCGACGCCCGCCCGGCCGTAGGCTTGACCGGTGAGCACCACAGAGCCCGACGCCCTCCTGGGCCCCGCAGACATCCGCGAACTGGCCGCGACGCTGGGCGTACGCCCCACCAAGCAGCGCGGTCAGAACTTCGTCATCGACGCCAACACGGTCCGCCGGATCGTGCGCACCGCGGAGGTCCGCCCGGACGACGTGGTGGTCGAGGTCGGCCCCGGACTCGGTTCGCTGACGCTGGCGCTGCTGGAGGCCGCCGACCGGGTCGTCGCCGTCGAGATCGACGACGTGCTCGCCGCCGCCCTGCCCGCGACCGTCGCGGCCCGGATGCCGGAGCGCGCCGACCGGTTCGCGCTCGTCCACTCCGACGCCATGCTCGTCACGGAGCTGCCCGGCCCGCCGCCCACCGCGCTGGTCGCCAACCTGCCGTACAACGTCGCCGTGCCGGTCCTGCTCACCATGCTCGACCGCTTCCCGAGCATCGAGCGGACCCTGGTCATGGTGCAGGCCGAGGTCGCCGACCGGCTCGCCGCCCGCCCGGGGAACAAGGTCTACGGAGTGCCCTCCGTCAAGGCCAACTGGTACACCGACGTCAAGCGCGCCGGGTCCATCGGCCGCAAGGTCTTCTGGCCCGCCCCCAACGTCGACTCCGGACTCGTCTCGCTGGTCCGACGCGCCGAGCCCGTCGCCACCACCGCGAGCAAGGCCGAGGTCTTCGCCGTGGTCGACGCCGCCTTCGCCCAGCGCCGCAAGACGCTGCGGGCGGCCCTGTCCGGCTGGGCCGGCAGCGCCGCCGGGGCCGAGGCCGCGCTCGTGGCCGCGGGGATCTCGCCGCAGGCCCGAGGCGAGTCGCTGACGGTCGAGGAGTTCGCCGCCATCGCCGAGAACAAGCCCGCGGGGGGCCTCCCCGCCACCCACGATTCCGCCGGGAGTGCCGAGTGAGCAGCAGCGTCACCGTACGGGTACCGGCCAAGGTCAACGTCCAGCTCGCGGTCGGTGCCGCGCGCCCGGACGGCTTCCACGACCTGGCCAACGTCTTCCTCGCCGTCGGCCTGTACGACGAGGTCACCGCGACCCCCGCCGACACGCTGCGCATCACCTGTTCCGGCCCGGACGCCGACCAGGTCCCGCTGGACACCACCAACCTCGCCGCCCGCGCCGCTATCGCCCTGGCCGAACGGCACGGCATCGCCCCCGATGTGCACCTCCACATCGCCAAGGACATCCCCGTCGCCGGCGGCATGGCGGGCGGCAGCGCCGACGGGGCCGGCGCCCTGCTGGCCTGCGACGCCCTCTGGTCCACCGGCGCCTCCCGCGAGGAGCTGCTGGAGATCTGCGCCGGACTCGGCAGCGACGTCCCGTTCAGCCTGGTCGGTGGCGCGGCCCTCGGCCTCGGCCGGGGCGAACGCCTCACGCCCGTCGCCACCGGCGGCACCTTCCACTGGGTCTTCGCGGTCGCCGATGGCGGGCTGTCCACCCCTGCGGTCTACCGCGAGTTCGACCGGCTCACGGCGGGCACCGAGGTGCCCGAGCCCGTGGCCTCCGAAGCCCTGCTGGACGCGCTGCGCACCGGTGACGCGCACGCCCTCGCGGGCGCCCTGAGCAACGACCTCCAGGCGCCGGCGCTCTCCCTGCGCCCCTCGCTCGCCGCCACGCTGGAGGCGGGCACCCGGGCCGGGGCGCTGGCCGCGCTGGTCTCCGGCTCCGGGCCCACCACGGCCTTCCTCACCGAGGACGAGGCGTCCGCCCGCAAGGTCGCCGACGCGCTCACCGCCTCCGGCACCTGCCGCACCGCCCGCACGGCCCTCTCCCCGGCCCCGGGGGCGACGATCCGCTGACACGGGGCGGGCACGCGGCCCGGCTCAGCCGAGCCGCACGCTGCCCCGGGCCAGTTCGTACGCCGGCAGCATCTGCTGGTGCTCGGTCGCGTCCAGCCCGCCCAGATGCACCACGACGGGGCCGTCCGGGGTGGCCACGGCGAAGGCGCGGGCCGGGCGGGACTCGTCCATGACCTCGCTGCGGAGGGTGTAGGTCACCTCGGTCACGGCCGACTTTCCGCCCGTGACCTCGCGGTACGTGGCCTTCGACGCGTTCTCGTCGGCCTTCACGAAGCCCTCCAGCACCGCACGCGGGGTGGCCGGTGCGCCCGCCCCGCCCTGCCAGACCCGCAGGAAGCCGATGTGGCCGGCCGGCTTGGCGTCGATCTCGCAGACCATGTGCACCGGGCCCTGGGTGGAGAGCGCGGCCAGGGGGTCGTCCGCGGCCACCGGGGCCACGGCCTTCGGCTTCCAGTGCTCCGCCAGGTCGAAGACCACCGGCAGCGCGCACCCGGACCCGGCGGCGCCGACCGCCCCGCCCGCCTTCGCCGCCGGGGCCGTCTCCGCCCCGTCCGCCCCGGCCTTCCCGGTCTTGCCGGTCTTCTTCGACGCCCCGGCGTCCCCGTCGCCGCCCGTCCCCGACGAGCAGCCCGTCAGCGCGAGCGCCGCCAGCAGCAGGGGCGCCAGCCCCCGGACCGTACGACCAGCCATGTCCCTGTCCCCACCCCTGTGCCTGTCCCGGGCCGTCCGGGGCCCGGTGATCGATGCGCGCAAGGTATCCCACGGCCGGAAGGCCGCCCGTACGGAGGTGTGCGCCGGGCCGACTACGCTGAAGGCCGGAGTCTTTCCTTCGAGCTGGAGCGTTCGTGGCCGTCAACCTCGTCAATGTCGAGCAGGTCAGCAAGGTGTACGGCACCCGTGCCCTGCTCGACGGTGTGTCCCTCGGTGTCTCCGAGGGGGACCGCATCGGTGTCGTCGGCCGCAACGGCGACGGCAAGACGACCCTCATCCGGATGCTCGCCCGGCTGGAGGAGGCGGACTCGGGCCGCGTCACGCACAGTGGCGGACTGCGCCTGGGCGTGCTCACCCAGCACGACTCGCTCGACCCGCAGGCCACCGTCCGCCACGAGGTCATCGGCGACCTCGCCGACCACGAGTGGGCCGGCGACGCCAAGATCCGCGATGTGCTCACCGGGCTCTTCGGCGGCCTCGACCTGCCCGGCTTCGAGCAGGGCCTGGACACCGTCATCGCGCCGCTCTCCGGTGGCGAGCGCCGCCGGATCGCCCTGGCCAAGCTGCTGATCGCCGAACAGGACCTGATCGTCCTCGACGAGCCGACCAACCACCTCGACGTGGAGGGCATCTCCTGGCTGGCCGGCCATCTGCGCGCCCGCCGCTCCGCCCTGGTCTGCGTCACCCACGACCGGTGGTTCCTCGACCAGGTCTGCACCCGCATGTGGGACGTCCAGCGCGGCACGGTCCACGAGTACGAGGGCGGCTACAGCGACTACGTCTTCGCCCGCGCCGAGCGGGAGCGGATCGCCGCGACCGAGGAGGCCAAGCGGCAGAACCTCATGCGCAAGGAGCTGGCCTGGCTGCGGCGCGGCGCCCCCGCCCGCACCTCCAAGCCCCGCTACCGCATCGAGGCCGCCAACGAGCTGATCGCGGACGTGCCGCCGCCGCGCGACACCAGCGAGTTGATGAAGTTCGCCAACGCCCGGCTCGGCAAGACGGTGTTCGACCTGGAGGACGTGACCGTCCAGGCGGGCCCCAAGACGCTGCTCACCCACCTCACCTGGCAGCTCGGCCCCGGCGACCGGATCGGCCTGGTCGGGGTCAACGGAGCGGGCAAGACCTCGCTGCTGCGGGCGCTGGCCGCGGCGGCCCGCAGCCAGGGCGACGAGCAGCCCGCCGCCGGGAAGATCGTCGTCGGCAAGACCGTGAAGCTCGCCTACCTCTCCCAGGAGGTCCACGAGCTGAACCCGGAGCTGCGGGTGCTGGAGGCCGTGCAGCAGGTGCGCGACCGCGTCGACCTCGGCAAGGGCCGCGAGATGACCGCCGGCCAGCTCTGCGAGCAGTTCGGCTTCACCAAGGAGAAGCAGTGGACCCCGGTCGGGGACCTCTCCGGCGGTGAGCGGCGCCGGCTCCAGATCCTGCGGCTGCTGATGGACGAGCCGAACGTGCTCTTCCTCGACGAGCCCACCAACGACCTCGACATCGAGACCCTGACCCAGCTGGAAGACCTGCTCGACGGCTGGCCCGGCTCCATGATCGTGATCTCCCACGACCGGTTCTTCATCGAGCGCACCACGGACCGGGTCATGGCGCTGCTCGGCGACCGGACGATGCGGATGCTGCCGCGCGGCATCGACGAGTACCTGGAGCGCAGGCAGCGGCAGGCGGAGTCCGCCGCGCCCGCCGCCCCGGCCCAGGCCGCCCCGGCAGCCACCGCTCCGGCCGTCTCGGCGCAGGCGGCGCGCGCGGCCAAGAAGGAGCTCCAGAAGGTGGAGCGGCAGCTCGACAAGATCTCCACCCGCGAGGCGTCCCTGCACACCCAGATCGCGGACAACGCCACCGACTTCGAGAAGGTCGCCGCGCTCGACGCCGAACTGCGCGAACTGGTCGCGGAGCGCGAGGAGCTGGAGATGCGCTGGCTCGAACTGGCCGAGGACGCCTGAGCGTTCGGTACGCCCCTCCGCCTGCCGGCGCACGCCGTCGTCGCACGCTGTGGCACGTGTGACGGAAGGGGTTCACGGGGCGGGTGGTAGAAAGAAGCCCTGCCCGAACGCCGTGGTACCGATCGAACAGGGGGACGGGTCGATGAGTCAGCCGCCCGGACAGCAGCCGCCGCAGGGCGGGTTCGGAGCTCCTTACGACCCGCAGCCCGGGGCCTACCCGCCCCCCGCCGGTCCGCAGCGGCCCGCCGGCCCGTACAACAGCCCCGGCCCGTACGGGAGTCCGGGGCCGTACGGCCAGCAGGGCCCGTACCAGCAGCCCGGCCCCTACGGGCAACAGCCGCCGCAGGGCTACGGCTACCCGCCCCCGCAGCAGCCTCCGACCCAGCCCGCGCGGCCGCCGGTCCCTACGCCGTCGAGCGGCGGTCCGGGCGGCGGGCGGTTCCGGGGCCGGACCGGGGTGGTCATCGGCGCGGTCCTCGCGGTGGTGCTCCTGGCCGGCGGCGGCATCTGGCTGGCCACCGGATCGGACGGCGACGACCCGAAGCCCGAGGCGGGCGGCCACAGTTCGGCGCCGCCCGTGCCCGCGCCCACCGCGTCACCGACCGGCGGGGCGACGGGCAAGCCCGTGATCAGCCCCGAGGCCGAGGCCGCCGCCATCAACGCGAAGGTCACGTCCGGGGAGGCGAAGGTCCTCTGGCTCCAGAAGGGCGGCGTCGACCTGCCGCGCAACGGCTCCGACGTCTTCGGCCCGTGGATCGTCGGCGACACCGTCGTCAAGGCCATGTACCGCACGGTCTCCGCGTACGCGCTCGGCGACGGCTCGCTCAAGTGGAGCCTGCGGATGCCGACCACGGTCTGCGCGGCCCCCTCGCGGGCCACCGCCGACGGCAAGATCGTCTTCGCCATCAACGGCAGCACCTCGTCCAACGCGGCGTGCGACAACGTCCAGATGGTCGATCTCACCACCGGCAAGGCCGGCTGGCGCAAGACCTTCGTCCGCAAGGGGCTGTGGGACGGGCTCTCCGACGTGGCCATGTCCATCAACGGCTCCACCGTCACCGTCGGCCGCACCAGCCGGACCGACGCCTACCGGGTCAGCGACGGCAAGGAGCTGTTCGGGAAGCTCCCGGGCAACTGCCAGCCCTACGGCTTCGCCAGCGGCCCCGTCGCGATCGCCGCGACCAGCTGCCAGACCGCCGCCGACGACCACAAGGAACAGCAGGTCCAGCGGATCGACCCCGCCACCGGCAAGGTCCTGTGGACGTACAAGCTCAAGAAGGGCTGGCAGGTCGACCGGATCTACTCGGCCGATCCGCCCGTCATCTCGCTGCGCCAGCCCGAGAAATGGGCCATCGTCGTGCTCAACGCCGACGGCACCTACCGCTCCCAGCTCTCCGGCGGACCGGGCGACTACGGCCCCACGTGCGACGACGAGCTGATGACCCTCGGCAAGAACCTCGACAACTGCCTGGGCGTCGCCGCCGACGCGGGGACCGTCTACCTCTCCACCAAGGTCGTCCCGGCCAAGGACGAGGAGCCCCGCAACAAGGTCGTCGCCTTCGACCTGGCCACCGGCAGACCCCGCTGGACCGCCGATTCCCCGGTGGGACAGCCCCTCACGCCGCTGCGCACCGAGGGCGGGAAGCTGCTGATGTACGCCGCACCCGCCAAGGGCAAGGGCGGCGCGATCGCCACCCTGCCGTCCACCGGCGGCACCCCGCTCATGGTCCAGCGCCACCCCGCGTCCGGCTCGTCCATGGAGCGCGGCTTCTTCGACCCCAGGATCGTCTACTCCGACGGCCGCACCCTGCTCATGCAGACCCGGGTCACCGGGATCCACGACGGGGACGAGATCGAGACCCGGTCCATGGTCGCCTTCGGGCCGTGACCGGGGCGGGTCCCGGCCGGGGCCGCCGGACGGCCGTGACGGGGGAGGCACCCGGTCACGGCCGTCCGACGGTGGTTCAGCCGGTCCGTTCGCCGTCCAGGAGGGCGGCGACGTCCGCGCGCAGCGCCTTCTTGTCGATCTTGCCGACCTTGGTCAGCGGCAGCGCCCCGGCCAGCACCAGGCGTTCGGGCAGCTTGAACCGGGCCACCCCGGTCGCCTCCATGACCCCGCGCGCCTCGTCCAGGGTGACCGTCGTGCCGGGGCGCGCCACGACGTACAGGCAGACCCGTTCGCCGAGGTCGCGGTCGGGCATCGCGACGGCCGCGACCTGGCTGACGGCCGGCAGCTGGTAGACGAGGTTCTCGACCTCCTCGGCGGAGATCTTCTCGCCGCCCCGGTTGATCATGTCCTTGTCGCGGCCCTCCACGACGAGGTTGCCCTCCGGCGTGCGGCGGCAGATGTCGCCCGAGCGGTACCAGCCGTCCTCGGTGAAGGCGCGGGCGTTCTGCTCGGCCGCCCGGTAGTAGCCGCGCGGGGTGTACGGGCCGCGCGTGAGCAGCAGTCCGGGCTCGCCCTCGGGTACGTCCCGGTCGTTCTCGTCCACCAGCCGCACCTCGTCGGCCGGGCAGACCGGCCGCCCCTGGGTGGTGCACACGACGTCCTCGGGATCGTCGAGCCGGGTGACGTTCAGCAGCCCCTCCGCCATGCCGAACACCTGCTGGAGCGTGGCCGTCAGCACCGGGCGCACCTTGCGGGCCAGCTCGTCCGCGAGCCGGGCGCCGCCGGCCTGGAGGACCCGCAGGCTCGCCAGTTGCCCGGCACCGTGCGCGGCGGCGTGCTCCAGCCAGCGCCCCGCGACCGCCGGTACGACCGCCGTGTGCGTGACGCCCTCGGCGGCGATGGTCGCGAAGGCCCGCACCGGCTCCGGGGACGGCAGGGTGACGACCCGGCCGCCGCTCAGCAGGGTGCCGAGAATGCCGGGGCAGGCGAGCGGGAAGTTGTGCCCGGCGGGCAGGCTGACGAGGTAGACGCTCTCCGCGCCGAGCGCGGCGGCCTCCGCGCTGACCCGCGCGTTGTAGGCGTAGTCGTCGTGCGTACGGGCGATGAGCTTGGGCAGCCCCGTCGTCCCGCCGGACAGCAGGAACAGCGCCACGTCCCGGGAGTGCGGGGCGCGGGCGTCCAGCAGGGCGCGGACCGCCGCGGGATCGGCGGGCGGCGCGCACAGGGCCCGCAGATCGACGCTGCCGGGAGCGATCTCGTCGCCCGCGACCAGCACCCGCCATCCGGCACCGGTCGCCGCGCGGACCTCGTCGGCCAGTTCGTGGCCGAGCGCCTGGTGGTCGAAGTCGCGGATGCGGTCCGGCAGCGCGATCGCCACGGCCTCCGCGTGCACGGCCAGATAGCGCAGTTCGGCACGGCGGTGGGCGGGCAGCGCCATCACGGGGACGATCCCCGCGCGCAGACAGGCCAGGGTCAGGACGACGAACTCCCAGCCGTTGCCGAGCTGGACGACGATCCGGTCACCGGCCTCGATGCCCAGGTCCAGCAGGCGTACGGCGGCGGCGTCGGCACGGTCGGCCAGCTCGGCGCGGGTCAGGCGGAGTCCGGCGCCGCCCGAGGCCACCGGGTCCACGAGGGCCGGGGCGTCGGGCTCCCGGTCGGCGGCCTCGCGCAGCAGCGTGCCGAGCGGGACGCCCGCCCAGTAGCCCTCGGCGGCATAGCGCGCGGCCTCGGCCTCCGGCCAGGGGACGGTGTGCTCAGCGATGGGGGTGGGCATGGTCGGCCTCCCTGGTGATGACGACGGCGTCGAGTGCGACCAGACCCCCATGGGTCAGGCGCAGAGGGTTGACCTCGATCTCTTCGAGGCCGGGGTGGGTGACCAGCAGGTCCCCGAGGGCGGCGGCGATCCGGCCCAGTTCCCGGGGGTCCAGGACCGGGCCGCCCCGCCAGCCGTCGAGCAGCGCCCGCCCGGCCAGATCCGCCGGCATGGTCTCGGCCACCTCCGGCGCGAGCGGTGCCGTGCGGACGGTGACGTCGGCCAGGGCCTCCGCCGTCGTGCCGCCCAGTCCGAGCAGCACGACCGGACCGAAGACCGGATCGCGGCGCGCGCCGAGGACGAGATCGACCCCGGAGGGCGCCATCGACTCCACCAGGAAGCGGCGGGCACCGGCCTCCTCCAGCCGGTCCAGCGCCGCGTCGAGCGCGGCCGGGGAGCCGACGCCCAGGTGCACCCCGCCGATCTCGGTCTTGTGCAGGACGGAGGCGTCGAGCAGCTTGACCGCCACCGGACCGCCCAGCGCGGCCAGCGCGGCATGGGCCTCGGCCCGGTCCGCGCAGACCCGGCGGGAGGTCGTCGTCACCCCGAGGCGGTCGAGGAGGCACTTTGCCTCGTGCTCGTCGTAGGCCGGGGCGACCTCGACGGAGACCGCGTCCGGTGCCGTACGCGGCGCGGCGGGCACCCGGGCGCGGGCGTCGGCCAGCAGGGCGGCCGTCGCGGCGGCCACCCCGTGCGGATCGGCCACCACGGCGATCCCCGCGTCCAGCAGGGAACGCCGGGCCTCGGCCACCTCCTCGCCGCTCCCGCCGAGCCCGACCACCAGCGGGACCCCCGGCACGGCGCCCTCGCGGGCGGCCGCCACCAGGTCCACCGCGTCCGGTTCGTGCAGGGCGTAGGCCGCGACGACGTCGACGCCCGGGTCCGCGGCGACCGCACCGAGCACCCGGCCGAGTTCGGGCCCGGGACGGCCGGTGTCGACCGGGTTGAGCTGATACGTCAGCGGCGGCAGCAGCGCGGACAGGGTGCGCGTGGTGTCCTCCGCCGGCTCCGGGACCCGGGCCCGGCGGCCCCGCAGCTCGTCCAGGAGCAGCAGACCCGGCCCCGCCTGGGCGGTGACCACGCCGACACCGGGATCGGCGGCGGGCCGGGCGCGTGTGACGGAGAGCGCCCCCACCGCGTCGACCAGCTCGCGCTCGTCGGAAACGAGGACCGCCCCGGCCTGGGCGAGCGCGGCCCGGGTGGTGCGCCAGGAGGTGGCGAGCGCCCCGGTGTGCGAGGCGGCGAAGGCCCCGACGTCGTGCCGGCCGACCACCAGGGCCACGACCGGGCGGCGGGCGGCCAGCCGCCGCACCGCCGCCACCAGCCGGGGCCCGTCGGCGACCGACTCGATGTGCAGGGCGACGGCCCCGGTGTGCGGGTCGTCGGCGAGGTGGTCCAGGACGTCCGGCGCGGTGACGTCCACCCCGTTGCCGAGTCCCACGGCCAGGCTGATGCCGTGTCCGGCCTCGGCCAGCAGGAACGCCAGGGCGTGGTTGACGCCCCCGCTCGCCGCGACCACCGCGACCCGGCCCGGCCGGACCCGGGCCACGCCCGGGACGAAGCTGGCGGTCAGCCCGGTGTGCGGGGCGAGGAAGCCGCTGGTGTTCGGGCCCAGCAGCCGGATGCCGGTGGCCGCGACCGTCTCGGCCAGCCGTTGCTGGTACGCGACACCGGGGCCGCCCGCCTCGGCGAAGCCGCCGCCGCAGATCACGGCGGCACCGGCCCCGGCGGCGGCCGCGTCGGCCAGCACGTCCGGGCAGGCCGGCGCGGGTACGCAGATCATCGCCAGGTCCACCGGCCCGTCCTGGGCCGCCGCGCGCACCGATCCGTACATGCCCGTGTCACGGTCGTTGACCAGGGCCAGCCGTCCGCCGCGCGCGGCGAACCCCTCCAGCGAACGGGCCAGCGCGGCACCGAGCTTGCCGGGCTTGCGCGAGGCGCCCACGACCGCGATGCCGCGCGGCGCGAAGAGGGCGTCGAGCCCCCGGGCGGAGGCGGGTGCGCCGGTCATCCGGGCACCCCCACGAGGTCGGCGCGGCCGGAGAGCACCGTGGTCAGCGCCCGGTCGCGGTCGGGCTCCGGGTCGATCAGGAGCGCGGGAAGACCCTCCGCCATCCGGGCCTGCTCGCAGACCAGGACCCGGGTCAGCGGGGTGCCGCCGTGCACCGCGACCAGGACCGGTCCACCGGCCCCGGACCCGGCCAGCGCGGCGAGCCGGTCGAGGACCCCGGGCAGCCCGGCCTCCGCGTCGGGCGCGGTGAGCAGGGCGCCCCACGGGCCGGGCACCGGCTCGGCGGACAGGGAGAGTTCACCCACGCCGCGTACGGCGGTCGGGGTGCCGTCCGCGCTGCGCACGATGTCCACCAGCCGGCCCGGTGCCTGCCAGCCGGAGCCGTGGAACGGGGTCTCCAGGGGCTCGGTGCCGTGCGTGCGCGTCCACCCGAGGTGCCCGCCCGCCACGAACTCCGGGGCGCGGCGGGCGAGCCGGGCGTCGGAGATGCTGCGGGTGAGGAAGTGGTAGGCGAACTGCCAGGGCTCGAAGGTGTCGTGGTAGCGGCCGAAGTGCTCCCACCAGGAGAGGCTGGGCCGCGCCGAGTCCTGGATCCTGCGGACCGAGGGCTGCGCCGCCTCCTCGTACGCGGACAGCGCGGCCGGCAGATCGCCCGGGTGGGCGGCCAGCGCCCCGGCGAGCGCGACGGCGTCCTCCATGGCCATCTTCGTGCCGGAGCCCACCGAGAAGTGCGCGGTGTGCACGGCGTCGCCGAGCAGGACCACGGGACGGGGGGACGTGGTGTGCCAGCGACGGGTGCGCCGGGTGCGGAAGTTGCCCCACCGGGAGTTGTTGGTCAGCAGCTTCCCGCCGCCGATGTGATCGGCGAACAGCTTCTCCAGGTACTCCTTGGACCGCAGGTCGCTGGGGCCCGGGGGCTGGGTCACGTCGAACGCGTCGAGTCCGGCGCGCCGCCACGACTCCTCGTCCGTCTCGACGATGAAGGTCGACACGGTGTCGGAGACCGGGTAGCCGTGCACCGCGAACACGCCGTCCGGGCCGCGTTCGTGGATGAAGGTGAGCCCGTCGAAGAGGTGGTCCGTGCCGAACCAGATGAACTTGGCGGCGGCCGTCTCCACCTCGGTCCCCAGGTCCGCGCCCCGCTCGGCCTCCACCTGCTCGCGGATCTTCGAGCCGGTGCCGTCGGCCGCCACGACCAGGTCGTAGCCGGTCAGGTCGTCGAGCGTCACCTCCGTGGAGAAGCGCAGCTCGACCCCGACGTCCCGGGCCCGGTCCTGCATCAGCAGGAGGAGGGTGCGGCGGGCGACGGCGGCCATGCCGTTGCCGCCGCAGCGGATCCGTTCGCCCTTGAGGCGGACCTCGATCTCGTCCCAGTGCCGGCCGTGGTCGCTCAGCGCCCGGCGCAGCACCGGGTCGGCCTCGTGGATCGCGGCGAGGGTGCGGTCGGAGAAGACGACGCCGAAGCCGAAGGTGTCGTCGGCGCGGTTGCGTTCGAAGACGGTGACCTCGGCCGACGGGTCCGCCTGCCGGACCAGGGTGGCGAGGAACAGCCCGCCGGGGCCGCCCCCCGCGACTGCGATGCGCATCAGGTGCTCCTTGGTTCTGTGCGGGTGCCGTGCGGTACGCGCGAAGGGGTACGGCACGAAGGTGCGCGGCCGGGCCGGGCGCGGAGTCGGTGTCCGGAGGGGGACGGTTCCTCCGCGCCCGGCGGCTTCGGCCTCAGCCGGTCCGCAGGACCGACCGCAGGGCGTCCAGCAGCGCGCCGGCCGGGTCCTCGCCCCGCCCGGCCGAGCGCCAGCCCACGATGTGGTCGGGCCGGACCAGCAGCGCGCCGTCCTCCGCCAGACCCGAGACCCCGGCCCAGTCGCCGTACCGGTCCTCGTAGTCGCAGCCGTGGCCGATGGAGACCACGTCGATCTCCACCCCGGTCGCGGCGGCGGCCTTCGCGGCGGCCTCGCGCCAGTCCGCGCCGAGCACCCCGGTGAGCAGGGTGAACCGGCCGTGGCCGCAGAGGTCGATGACGGGGACCTTGCGCTGGCCGTCGAGCAGCCAGGCGTGCGGGAGGTGGCGGCCGGGATAGGTGGACGGGAAGTAGTGGATCTCCTCGTCCCTCGGTGCGACCGGGGCCTCGCCGTCGGCCACCACGGCACCGGACGTGTAGTTCTGGTTGGTCTCCACGCCGTGGGTGTTGAAGCACAGCAGGGTCTCGCGGACGGCCGCGTCGAACGCCGCCCGGCGTTCCGCGCCCTCGGCGGTGGGGGCCCGCAGGGTGTCGAGTGCGGCGTCCAGTTGCTCCTGTCCGGCGGCGGGCGGCAGGTGCAGGGCCTGGAACAGCGGCGGCATCAGGGCGTTGCTGGCCGTGGCCCGCTCCACGATCTGCCGGGCCACCGGCAGCCGCTCGTCGCGGTAGGTCTCCAGCAGCCCGGGGCCGGCCTGACCGCGCAGGACCAGGGCGAGCTTCCAGCACAGGTTGAACGAGTCCTGGATGGAGGTGTTGGACCCCAGGCCGTTCATCGGCGAGTGCCGGTGGACCGCGTCGCCGACGCAGAAGACCCGGCCCTCCTGGTTGTCGGTGGCGTAGACGTGGTTGACCGCCCAGGTGGAGACCGACTCGACCTTCACGGGGACGGTGTCGTCGCCGATGAGCTGGTGCGCGATGGCCTCGCCGAACTCGTGGGTCAGCTCGGGTGCGCCCTGCTCCACGTCGTAGCCCCACACGGCGATCCACTTGTTCCAGGGCCGCACCACGCGCAGCACGCCGATGCCGTTGCCGTCGTGGCCGATGCCGGGCTGGATGAACCAGTACATGTCCCCGGGCCGGTGCGCGACCAGATGCGTCAGGTCCGCCTCGAAGACGATGTTGATGGAGCCTCCGAGCCCCATCTCGCCCTCCAGCGGGATGCCGAGCTGCGACATGATCCGGGAGTTCCCGCCGTCGGCGCCGATCAGGTACCGGGACCGGATCTCGTACTCCTCGCCGGTCACCCGGTCGCGGACGGTCGAGGTGACGCCGTCGTCGTCCTGGGTGAAGGAGAGCAGCTCGGTGTTGACCCGATGCGTCGTGCCTCGGTGCGTGGCGGCGTTGAGCAGGATCGGCTCCATGCGGTCCTGCGGCAGGTCGCACACGGTCGTCGGGCTGGCCAGGTCGTGCTCCGCCTTGAACAGCGGATGGGTGTACCAGGTCCGCAGCCGCCCCAGTTCCGGGCCGGTGAGGGCGGTGGCCCACACGTGTTCGCCCATCAGGTGCTGGGGGGTGGAGACGCGCTTGGCCTCGTCCTCGACGCCGAGGTCGCGCAGCACCTCCATGGTGCGCTGGTTGGTGATGTGGGCGCGCGGGGTGTTGGCGACCGAACCGTACTTGTTCAGCACGATCGCGCGGACGCCGTAGGTGGCGAGGAGGGCTCCGGCCGCGGCTCCGGCCGGACCGGCACCGGAGATGAGGACGTCGGTCTCGACCGTCTTAACAGTGCTCATCGTTGAGACTCCTGGGGCAAGGGGCATGCGGGGGGTCCGCCGCCGGGCCGGGGGAACCCGGCGGCGGGAGGGTCAGTGGTGGGTGACGAAGTCCGTCACCAGGCGGTTGAACTCGTCGGCGTGCTCCAGCTGGGCCCAGTGGCCGCAGCGGTTGATGAGGTGCGCGCGCGAGTCGGGGATGTTCGCCGCGAGGAAGAGCGTCGACTCGAAGGAGACGACCCGGTCGTCACGGCCGTGGACCAGGAGCGAGGGCGCGGTGATCCCGGAGACGCGGCTCGGGTCGATCCAGATCGGGATCGGGGCCTTCGGCGCCACCGCGGCGATGTTCGCCAGGTGCTCGGGGCGCTTGAGCGCGGCCCGCGAACGCTGCTCGCACAGCTCGGGGGTGGCGAAGCGGGCCGTGTCGTAGACCATGATCTCGACGAGGCGGCGCATGCCCTCGGGGGTCGCGTTCGTGTACGTGTCGTACATGATCTTCAGGCCCTCGGTGGGGCCGCCGCCGGCGCCGAAGAGGAACGGCTTCATCTGGAGCGGGGCGCCCATGGTGACGAGGTGGGAGACGCGCTCGGGCCGTTCGAGGGCGAGCCGCAGCGAGGTGTGGCCGCCCATCGAGTTGCCGACGAACGCGGCCTTCTCGATGCCCAGGGCGTCGAGCAGCTGGCAGGCCGCCTCGACGTGGTCCAGGGTGGTGAAGTCCACCGCGTCCGAGTCGCCCCAGCCGGGCATGTCGGGGGCGATGACCCGGAAGTGCTTGGACAGGGCCTCGATGTTGGGGGAGTAGTTGCTCCAGCCGGTGGCGCCGGGGCCGCCGCCGTGCAGCAGGACGACGGGGTGGCCCTCGCCGGCCTCGTTGTAGTGGATCCGCCAGTCCTTGGTCTGGACGTACCGCGAGATCGCGTCGGGGTTCAGGGCCATCAGTGATCGCCTCCGGGGGCGTGGTTGGTGAAGGGGGCGCGGCCGAGCAGCTCGTGCACGGTCTCGGGCGAGCGGTGTCCCCAGCTGTGCAGCCGGTCGAGGGTCCGCACCTGCCAGGTCGCGTCGTCGATGAGCAGTCCGCCCCAGCCGTACTCGACGGAGAAACCGGAGGGCGTGCGGACGTAGAAGCTGAACATGTGGTCGTTGGGGTGCATCCCGAGCGTCATCTCGAAGGGCTGCCCGGCGTCCATGCAGCGGTCGTAGGCCGTGCCCACGTCGCGGATGTCGCTGACCTCCAGCATGAAGTGGTGGGTCTTCTTCGGATGCGGCATGTCGCCGAAGGCGACGCTGTGGTGGCGCGGGTTGCAGTGCAGGAAGATCAGGTCCGCGAAGACGCCCGGGGCCAGCTCCTCGACGATGATGTCGCTGATCCGGAAGCCGAGCAGGCCCTCGTAGAAGGCCATGTACTCCTCGCGCGGCACGCCCTTGGAGAGCAGCACGTGGTGCCCGGCGCCGCCGCTGCCGGTGACGAAGGTTCCCAGCAGGGTGTCGGAGTGGAACGGGGTCTCCGCGTCGGCGAGGCCGGTGACCAGCTCGATGCGGTTGCCCAGCGGGTCGGTGACCTGGAACAGGCGGTCGACCCGGCGCGCGGCGGCCAGCTCCGCGCCGCCCTCGGTGACCTCGGTGCCGGCCGCCCGCAGCGCGGCGACCAGCCGGTCGAGGGCTTCCGGCGACTCGGCCTCGTAGCCGCTGACCACCAGATCGTCGGCGGGGCCCTCGGTGATGATCCAGCGGTGCGCCTTCTCGTCGGTGCGCAGGGTGAAGCCGGCGTCGGTCTTCCGGCCCAGCTGCATGCCGAGCAGCGTCACGCCGAAGTGCTCCCAGTCGGCGAGGTCGCCGACCTCGTACACGACGTAGGCCAGCTCTTTCACTGCGGTCATGAGTGGTCTCCTTCCGAGGCCGAGAGGGTGGGGGTCACCCCTCGGACGAACAGAGGCGGGGGAGTGGGCGCCCGGGAGCGGAAGCGGCTCCGGGGCAGGGGAGAAGAAGGCTCCGGACCGCACGGGAGGCGGCCGGAGAAGCATTATTGAACCGATCGTTCAGTCCAATAGTCGGTACGTTCACATGCGGAACGGGGCGCGTCAAGGGTTCGGCCAACTCTTCGCTCTGTGTGACCGAGCGGAGGGCGGCCCGTATGATCGGCGGGTGAGACGTGGATCGAAGGCCCCCAACGGGAACGAGCGCGGGCGACGTTCGAAGGAGGAGATCCTCGACGCGGCGGCCCGGGTCATGGCCCTGCGGGGATACGCGGCGGCCACGATCACGGCGATCACGGCCGAGACCGGCATGCCGCGCAGCGCGATCTACCACCACTTCCACTCCAAGGGCGGACTGCTCGCCGCCGTGATGGAACGGGGCGCCCGCGACTACTTCGGCGCGATGCGCGAGGCCCACGCGCAGCCGCCGGAGGGCGGCACGCACCACGAGCGGATGGCGTGGTTCATGGACCGGACGGCGGAGGTCTTCACCGCCAAGCCCGACTTCCTCAGGCTCCACGTCCGGCTCGTCATGAGCGACGAGGCCGCCGACGAGGAGGTCCTGGCGATGAACCGCAGCGTGCGCGCCGAGGGCCGCGCCTACATGAGCGAGATGGTCGCGTCGGCCTTCGCGGACGAGGGCCCCGAGATCGCGCGGGCGGTCGGCGAGGAGTTGTCGGTCTTCGCCATCGCGGCCTTCGACGGCTCCTTCGTCTCCGCCATGGCCGAGGCGGAGTACACCGTCGCCTCCCAGATGGACCGCCTCACCGACGCGATGGTCGCGCTGGGCGAGGCGGCCGTGGCCCGGCACAAGGCGTCGGCCCCGGCGTCCTGAAGGGCGCTGCCCGCCGCGTCGGTCTGACGGTGATTGAGGCGTAACGGGGGCATCACGGCCCGGTTCTCCCTTGGGAACAGGGATGGACCGAGCCGGGGCGCGCCGTCGGACGGGTGGTAGAAAGAAGCCCCGCTCGACTGTCGTGACACTGCGGGATCCATGCCCGATTCGCTCCATTTCGCCAGTGATTCAGGGGGTCTTGGCAGGCCCCTCGGACCGCGGTGGGATCGCGGGGGAGTCCGGACCGGGCACCGGACCGCACGAAGGGGGACGCGCTGATGACCCAGCCGCCCAGCCAGCAACCGCCGCAGGGAGGCTTCGGCGCTCCGCAGGAGCCGCCGCAGGGGGTCCCCCAGCCGCCCCAGGGTCCGCCGCAGACGCCGCCGACCCAGCCCGGTTACGGCTACCCCCAGCAGCCCGGTCCGTACGGCCAGCCCCAGCAGCCGGGTCCGTACGCGCAGCAGCCGGGCCCCTACGGCCAGCCCCAGCAGCCCGGTCCCTACGGCCAGCCCCAGCAGCCGGGTCCCTACGCGCAGCAGCCCGGCCCCTACGGCCAGCCCGCGCAGCCCGGACCGTACGGCCAGCCGCAGGGCGGCTACGGCTATCCGCCGCAGCAGTACCCCACGGCCCCGGTCCCCCCGGTCCCCGGAGGTCGCAACCCCTTCAAAGGCAAGCCCGCCATGATCATCGGCGCGGCGGTCGCGGCGCTCGTGGTGATCGGCGGCGGGGTGTTCCTGCTGACCGGCGGTGACGACGGCGACGACAAGAAGCCGGTCGCCGGGGGCAGCAGCCTGCCGGCCGGACCGTCCGCCTCCCCGAGCGTGGACGAGGGCGACGGCAACGGCACCGGCCGCGACGGCGACGACGACCTGAACGCCGGACGCAAGTCCGGTGAGGCCAAGGTCCTCTGGCTCCAGAAGAACGACGTCGACCTGCCGCGCAACGGCGCGGACGTGTACGGCCCCTGGATCGTCGGCGACACCGTCGTCAAGGGTATGTACCGCACGGTTTCCGGCTACGCGGTCGGCGACGGCAAGGAGAAGTGGAAGCTCAAGCTGCCCGCCGATATCTGCTCCGCGCCCCAGCAGACCACCGCCGCCGGCACGATCGTCATCGCGATCAAGAACGGCACCACCTCCAAGGCCGACTGCTCGACGCTCCAGCAGATCGACCTCACCACGGGGAAGGCGGGGTGGAAGAAGGAGGTCAAGAAGAGCGGCCTGTTCGACATGATGTCGGACCTCTCGATGGCCATCACCGGCGACACCGTGACGGCCGGCCGCACCGGCGCCTCCAACGCCTACCGGATCAGCGACGGCAAGGAACTGTTCGGCAAGCGCAGCGGCACCTGCCAGCCCTTCGCCTTCGCGGGCGGCGCCCGGCTGATCGCCGCGACCAGCTGCCGCACGGACGACGCCGACAACCCGCAGCACGCGGTCGAGCGCGTCGACCCCACCACCGGCAAGCCGCTGTGGACCTACAAGCCCGCCCGGGGCTGGGAGGTCGACAAGGTCTACTCGAACAGCCCGCTCATCGTGTCGCTGACCAAGGGCAGCGGCGACAGCAAGAAGTGGAGCATCGTCGCCCTGCGCGAGAACGGCACGCTCCGCTCGCAGCTGACCAGTGACAAGGGCGACAAGTTCGCCCCCGACTGCGGGGGCGCGTTCACCATCTTCGGCCAGCGCCTCGACGGCTGCACCGGCGTCGCCGCCGACGCCAACACCTTCTACATGGCCACCCAGGACGACACCAGCGGCTCCGGCCGCACCAACCAGGTCGTCGCCTTCAACCTCAACACCGGCAAGACGAAGTGGAAGGCGAAGGCCCCGGCCGGCCAGACCATGAAGCCGCTGCGGATGGAGGGCGCCGACGTGCTCCTCTACGTGGACGCCGGCTACGGCAAGGGCGGCGGCATCGCCACCCTGGCACCCGCCGGAGGCAGCCCGAAGATGCTGCTCCGGCACCCGGAGTCGACGGCCTCGATCGAGAGTTCGTTCTGGGACGAGAAGGTGCTCTACGCGGACGGCCGCTCGTTCATCGCCAGCGGGCGGGTCAGCGCGAGCAACGACAAGGAAGAACTGGAGACGAAGACCATGATGGCCTTCGGCAAGTAGCCGCCCCCGCCGACCGGTTCGGCCCCCGACCGATTCCCTCCCGTTTTTCTCCCGAGGTACGCACACGCCATGACGCAACCGCCCCAGCCGCCGCCCAACGAGCCGTCCCAGGGCGGGTTCGGCGCGCCGCAGGACCCCCCGCCCGGTGGTTTCGGCGCCCCGCAGGACCCGCCGGCCGGAGGCTTCGGCGCCCCGACGCCGCCGCCCGCCGACCCGTTCGGCAAGCAGCCCGCCACCCCGCCGCCGGCCGGACCGCCGCAGCCGCAGCAGCCCGGCTACGGCACCCCGCCGCCGACCGCCCCGGGCGGCTACGGCACCCCGCCCCCGCCCACCGTCCCCGGCGGCTACGGCACCCCGCCGCCCACCGTCCCCGGCGGCTACGGCGCCCCGCAGCAGCAGCCCGGCTACGGCTATCCGCAGCAGCAGCCGGGGTCCGGCTACGGCTACCCGCAGCAGGGCCAGGCCCCGCAGCCCGGCTACGGCTTCCCGCCCAGCCAGCCCCAGCCCGGCTACGGCTACCCGACCACGCCGATGCAGCAGCCGCAGCAGCCCGGCTCCGGCGGGCCGAAGAAGTTCTCCACCCAGGCGCAGATCATCGTGGCCGCCGCGGTCGCGGTGGCGCTGATCGTCGGCGGCGGCATCTGGTTCGCCTCCAGCGGAGGCGACGACGACAAGAAGGACGAGGCCACCACCTCCGCCGGCGCCACCGGTGGCGAGAACAAGGGCGGCGGCAGCGGCGGCATCGGGGGCGGCGGCAAGGAGAAGGCCCCGGCCAACACCAAGTCCTCGGTCGCCTTCCAGCTCCCGCAGCCCAAGGTCACCGACGTCACCACGGTGGACGGCTCCTGGGTCACCGACAAGGCGTACGTGAAGACGGGCGTCAACGAGGTCGTCGGCTACGACCTCGCCAAGGGCACCAAGCTCTGGTCCATCCCGCTGGAGGGCCAGCTCTGCGCCGCCTCCCGGCACATGAGCAAGGACTTCAAGACGGCCATCGCCTTCGAGGAGGGCAAGCGGACCGCCGCGAAGAAGTACCAGAGCTGCACCCGGATCGGCGCGATCGACCTCACCACCGGCAAGCTCATGTGGAGCAAGAGCGTCACCTCCTCCAACACCGGTGACCGCCCGGTCCGCTTCGACGAGGTCACCCTCAGCGGCTCCACCGTCGCGGCCGGCGGCACCGACGGCGGCGCGGCCTTCGACCTCGCCACCGGCGCCGAGCGCTGGAAGCCGAAGGTCAGCACGGACGGCTGCTACGACAAGGGGTACGGCGGCGGCGAGGCCCTGGCCGTGGTCCGCAAGTGCGGCACGTACGACGACCCGCAGCTCGTCATCCAGGCCCTGAACCCGACGACGGGGGCGCCGCTGTCCTCGTACAAGATGCCGCCCGGCGTCGAGTACGCGAGCATCGTCTCCACCAAGCCGCTGGTCGTCGCCGCCGACGTCGGCGACACCGCCGGCGACGGCAGCGGGATCTCGGACTTCTTCTCCATCGACGCGAGCACCGGCAAGCTGCTCACCCGGATCGCGGCGGACGGCGAGAAGTACGCGGCGCGCTGCGGTTCGACCGACGTCGAGACCTGCCAGCAGCTGGCCGTCGGCAACAACCGGCTCTACCTGCCCACCGAGGAGCACGAGGGCACGGGCGAGTACGGCAACACCAACGAGATCGTCTCGTTCGACCTGACCACCGGCAAGCCGACCAGCGACCGGGCCGACGCGGGCGAGCGGTACACGATGTTCCCGCTGCGCATGGACGGCGGCAACATCATCGCCTACAAGGTGCCCCCCTACGACAAGGGCGGGCAGGTCGTCTCCATCGACGGCGCCACCTTCAAGCAGACCGTGCTGATGGAGAACCCGAGCGACGAGGCGACCCGGGACGCGGAGACCAGCTTCTCCACGGACTACGCCGAGTACCGCTACACCAACGGGCGGCTGTACATCTCGGAGACGATGATCAGCAAGCCCCGGGAGAGCTCGCTGGGCGACAAGGAGTACCTGGTCGTCGCGTTCGGCACGAGCTGACCGGCACGCGTGCGCGAGGGGGGGGCGGGGCCGTCGGCTCCGCCCCCCTCGCGCATGACCGGGCCGGCCGCGGCGACGGAGATCCGGCCATACGGGAACACCGACTCGCTCCGAACGCACAGGAAGTCGCCTGTCTCGGTCGTTCTCCCGGCGAACCGGCCCGCAGCCTCGAACAAGCGTGTAACTTGCCGGGTCTGTAGCGGGCCGGGGGGCCTGACGGCGTGAGGGGGAGTGCCCGATGGGCGTGCGGCTGATGGTGGTCGACGACCACCGACTGCTCGCGGAGGCGCTGGCCTCGGCGCTGAAACTGCGCGGGCACCGGGTGCTCGCCGCCGCCGCGCCCGCCTCGGGCGCGGCGGAGCTGGTGATCGCCCGGACGCCCGAGGTCTGCCTCTTCGGCACGGGGGCCCCGGCCGAGCCCGGCACCTTCGACCCGGTCGCCCGGATCCGGCGCGAGCGGCCGCAGATCGCCGTGGTGGTCCTCGGCCCGGTGCCCAGTCCGCGCGGCATCGCCGCCGCCTTCGCCGCCGGGGCGGCCGGCTACGTCCGCCACGACGAGCGCATCGAGGGCGTCGAACGCGCCATGGTCAAGGCCCGCGCCGGCGAGGCCGCGATCGCGCCCCAGCTCCTCCAGGGCGCCTTCGCCGACCTGCTCAACCCCTCCGCGCAGCCCGACGACGAGGGCCGCCGGCTGCTGCGGATGCTCACCCCGCGCGAGGTCGAGGTCCTGGTCCGGGTCGCCGAGGGCGAGGACACCCGGCTCATCGCGGCCGGCATGCGGATCGCGCCGAGCACCGCCCGCACCCATGTGCAGCGGGTGCTGATGAAGCTGGGCGTCGGCTCCCGGCTGGAGGCGGCCGCGCTGGCCGCGCGTACCGGACTGCTCGACCGGGCGGTGCGGGAGGCCCCGAGGGGCCCGGACCCCACGGCCTGACCGGCCCCTTTCCCCCACATCTCCGCTCCCGGGCGTACGGCTGTGCCGTACGCCTCCGACGCATGCGCCGCATCATTGACGAGTCTGTTGATTTGTGGTTCATTGTGTTCGGTTCTGTTTGGGAGGAGTCCGGTGAAGAAGACGGTTACGACGCTCGCCGACGGCCGGGAGCTGATCTACTACGACAGCCGCGACGACGTCGTCCGCGACGCCGTCGACCGGCGCCCGCTCGACGCCGTCTCGACCTCCTCCGAGGTCCGCCGCGATCCGCTGCTCGGCGACAGCGTCGCCATCGCCTCGCACCGCCAGGGACGCACCTACCACCCGCCGGCCGACGAGTGCCCGCTCTGCCCCTCGTCCGGGGACCGGCTCAGCGAGATCCCGGACACCGGCTACGACGTCGCCGTCTTCGAGAACCGCTTCCCCTCGCTCGCCGGCGACTCCGGCCGCTGCGAGGTCGTCTGCTTCACCTCCGACCACTCCGCGTCCTTCGCCGACCTCACCGAGGAGCAGGCCGGACTGGTGCTGGAGGCATGGACCGACCGCACCGCCGAGTTCGCCGAGCTCGCGCAGGTCACCCAGGTGTTCTGCTTCGAGAACCGGGGCGCCGAGATCGGCGTCACCCTGGGCCACCCGCACGGCCAGATCTACGGCTACCCCTTCGTCACCCCGCGCACCGAGCTGATGCTCCGCTCGGCCGCCGCCCACCGCGCCGAGACCGGCGGGAACCTCTTCGACGACGTGCTCGCCCGGGAGGAGACCGACGGCTCGCGGATCGTGCTCGCCGCCGAGCACTGGGTGGCCTTCGTCCCGTACGCGGCCCACTGGCCGTACGAGGTCCACCTCCACCCCCGGCGCCGCGTCCCCGACCTGCGGTACCTCGACGAGGCGGCCCGCACGGAGTTCCCCCAGGTCTATCTGGAACTCTTGAGGCGATTCGACCGGATCTTCGGCCCCGGCGAGCCGCCCACCCCGTACATCTCCGCCTGGCACCAGGCGCCGTTCGGGGTCGAGGGACGGGATGACTTCGGGCTCCATCTGGAGCTTTTCACCATCCGACGCACCTCCGGCAAGCTGAAGTTCCTCGCGGGTTCCGAATCCGGCATGAGCGTGTTCATCAACGACGTGCCGCCGGAGACCGCGGCCCAGCGACTGCGAGAGGTAGCGAGCCAGTGAGCAAGACCCCGAAGAAGTACCTCGTGACCGGCGGTGCGGGTTATGTGGGCAGTGTGGTCGCCCAGCACCTGCTGGAGGCCGGCCACGCCGTCACCGTCCTCGACGACCTCTCCACCGGCTTCCGCGAGGGCGTCCCGGCCGGCGCCGAGTTCATCGAGGGCCGCGTCCAGGACGCCGCGAAGTGGCTCGACTCCTCCTACGACGGGGTGCTGCACTTCGCCGCGTACTCCCAGGTCGGCGAGTCCGTCACCGACCCGGAGAAGTACTGGGTCAACAACGTCGGCGGCTCCACCGCCCTGCTCGCCGCCATGCGCGACGCCGGGGTGCGCACCCTGGTCTTCTCCTCCACCGCCGCCACCTACGGCGAACCGGTCTCCAGCCCGATCACCGAGACCGACCCCACCGCCCCCACCAGCCCCTACGGCGCCACCAAGCTCGCCGTCGACCACATGATCAGCGGCGAGGCGACCGCCCACGGCCTGGCCGCCGTCTCCCTGCGCTACTTCAACGTGGCCGGGGCCTACGGCGACTGCGGCGAGCGGCACAGCCCCGAGTCCCATCTGATCCCGCTGGTGCTCCAGGTCGCCCTCGGGCAGCGCGAGTCCATCTCCGTCTACGGCGACGACTACCCGACCCCGGACGGCACCTGCGTCCGCGACTACATCCACGTCGCGGACCTCGCCGAGGCCCATCTGCTGGCCCTCGACGCCGCCACCCCCGGCGAGCACCTGATCTGCAACCTCGGCAACGGCAACGGCTTCTCCGTCCGCGAGGTCATCGAGACGGTCCGCGAGGTCACCGGCCACCCCGTCCCCGAGACCGCGGCCCCGCGCCGCGGCGGCGACCCGGCCGTCCTCGTCGCCTCCGCCGCCACCGCCAGGGAACGGCTCGGCTGGCGGCCGTCCCGCGCCGACCTGGCCGGAATCGTCTCCGACGCCTGGACGTTCGCCCGCCGAGAGGAGCCCACCGCACCATGACCGACCACGCTGAGCTGACCGCCTCCTTCACCGAGCTGTACGGGAGCGCGCCCGAGGGGATCTGGGCCGCACCCGGCCGGGTCAACCTGATCGGCGAGTACACCGACTTCAACGACGGCTTCGTGATGCCGCTCGCCCTCCCGCACACCGCGCGCGCCGCCGTCGCCCCCCGTACCGACGGCGTCCTGCGGCTGCACTCGACCGATGTGCCGGGCGGCGTGGTGAGCCTGCGCGTCGACGAACTGGCCCCCGGCCAGGGCCACGGCTGGGCCTCCTACCCGGCCGGGGTCGTCTGGGCGCTGCGCGAGGCCGGGCACCCGGTCACCGGCGCCGACATCCAGCTCTCCTCCACCGTCCCCACCGGCGCCGGGCTCTCCTCGTCCGCCGCCCTCGAAGTGGTGACCGCGCTGGCCCTGAACGACCTCTTCGGCCTCGGCCTGGACGCCGCCGCCCTGGCGGTCCTGGCCCAGCGCGCGGAGAACGCCTTCGTCGGCGTCCCCTGCGGGATCATGGACCAGATGGCGTCCGCCTGCTGCACCGAGGGCCACGCCCTGCACCTGGACACCCGCGACCTCGGCCGCCGACAGGTCCCCTTCGACCTGGCCGCCCGGGGGCTGAGCCTCCTGGTCGTGGACACCCGCGTCCAGCACGCGCTGGGCGACGGCGCCTACGCGGAGCGGCGGGCCGGCTGCGAGGAGGGCGCCCGTCTGCTGGGCATACCCACCCTGCGCGACCTCCCGTACGAGGAGCTGGACGCGGCGCTCGGCCGGCTGGCCGAGGCGGGCGCGGACGAGTCCGTGGTGCGCTACGTCCGCCATGTGGTCGGCGACAACCAGCGGGTGGAGCACGTCATCGCCCTGCTGGACGCCGGTGACGTGCGCGCGGCCGGACCGGTCCTCACCGCCGGGCACCTCTCGCTCCGCGACGATCTGCGGGTCTCCTGCGCGGAACTGGACCTCGTGGTCGAAACGGCGAACGCGGCCGGTGCGCTCGGCGCCCGGATGACCGGCGGCGGATTCGGCGGTTCCGCGATCGTGCTGGTGGAGGAGGACCGGGCCGACGCCGTCGCCACGTCCGTCCTGGAGGCCTTCACCGCCCAGGGCTACGCGGCCCCCGGCATCTTCCCGGCCGTGCCGTCGGCAGGTGCCCGCCGGCTCGTCTGAGCCGTCCCGGGAGCGGGCCCGGCCAGCTCCTTGACCAGCGTGAACTCGGTGATGCCGGGCGGGTAGTCCACCACCCGCCCGGCCACCTCGTAGCCCCGGGCCCGGTAGAAGTCCGGGGCCTGGAAGTCCCAGGTCTCCACCCGCGAGCGGCCGCAGTCGTGCTCCTCGCGCGCCCGCCGCTCCGCCTCGTCGAGCAGCCGGGAGCCGAGACCGGCCGAGCGGTGCGCGGCGTCGACCCAGAGCAGGTCGACGTGGAGCCAGTGCGCCCAGACGTGGCCGGCGAGCCCGGCGGCGATCCGGCCCCGACCGTCCAGCGCCCAGACCTCCAGCGGGAGCTGGTGCGCGGCGGGGGTCTCACGCAGCGCGCGGATCCGGGCCGAGCGCGCGGTGTTGTCGTCGCGCAGCCGCCGGTGCAGCAGTTGACGTCGTTCTTTGTCCACTTCTGTCTCAAAACGGAACATGAACCCCACCCTAGGGGTCCCAAGCCGGCCAGTTCCGTGAATTCCCTTCCGCCGCCCGCCCCCACCCGTACCCTGATGCTCAGCACCGGTGGGGGCCGGTGCTGATTCAGGGGTACGAGACAGCCGGATACGGCGTCCGGGCGGAGGAGCGGTCACCCCCCACGGCGGCGGCCGTGGGCCGCGGACCGACTCCCCGCTCCGGGCGTCGTATCCGTGCCGGTCCGGCCCCGCAGGGGGGTGGGCCGCGCCGGCGCCCCAGAACGCACAGCATGGGGGTGCCTGTGGTCCGTATCCGGGTTCTCGTGGTCGACGACCACCGCATCTTCGCCGAGTCGCTCGCCGCGGCGCTCGCCGCCGAGCCGGACGTCGAGGTGGCCGCCGCCGGCAGTGGTCCGGCCGCCCTGCGCTGTCTGGACCGGGCCGCCGCCGAGGGCCGCTGCTACGACGTCCTCCTGGTCGACGCCGAACTGGGCATCCCGGCCCCCGGTCAGGGCCGGACCACCGGCCCGGTCCCGGTGCCCGCCCCGGACAGCGGGGAGAACGGGCCCGTCGACGGGCTCTCCCTGGTGGCCGGCGTCCGCTCGCTGCGGCCCTCGGTGCGCACGGTGGTGCTCGCCGAGAAGGACGACCCGCGCCGGGCGGCGCTCGCCCTCCAGGCCGGTGCCTGCGGCTGGGTGGCCAAGGACAGCTCGCTGCAACGGCTGCTCGCGGTGATCCGGGGGGTGCTGCGCGACGAGACGCATCTGCCGCCCGCCCTGCTCACCGGGGTGCTGCGGGAGCTGACGGCGGACCGCAAGCACCGCACCGAGAGCGAGGTGCTGGTCGAGTCGCTGACGCCGCGCGAGCGCGAGGTGCTGCGCTGCATGGTGGCGGGGCTGGGCCGCAAGGCGGTGGCGGAGCGGCTCTTCCTCTCCCCGCACACGGTGCGCACGCACATGCAGAACGTGCTCGGGAAGCTGGGGGTGCACTCCACGCTGGCCGCGGTGGCGCTGGCCCGGCGGGCCGGGGTCGGCCCGGTCGATCTGGAGCAGGCCCCGCTAGCCGGGGATGTTGTCGAACGGGGCGGTCAACTGGCGTAGCAGTCCCGCCAGTTCGCCGCGCTGCTGACGGGAGAGCTCGCCGAGGATGGCCCGCTCCTGGGCGAGCAGCCCGGCCAGCGACTGATCGGCCTTGTCGCGGCCCTCGGCGGTCAGCCGGACCAGGACGCCCCGGCGGTCGTTGGGGTCGGGGAGCCGTTCGACCAGGTTCTTCTTGGTCAGCCGGTCGATGCGGTTGGTCATCGTGCCCGAGGTGACCAGGGTCTGGGTGAGCAGCTGGCCGGGGGAGAGCTGATACGGGGCTCCGGCGCGGCGCAGCGAGGTGAGGACGTCGAACTCCCACGGTTCGAGCTGGTGCTCGGCGAAGGCGATGCGGCGGGCCCGGTCGAGATGGCGGGCCAGGCGGGAGACGCGGCTGAGGACCTCGAGTGGTTCCACGTCGAGGTCGGGGCGCTCGCGGCGCCATGCAGCGACCAGTCGGTCGACCTCGTCCTCCATGTGGATCAGTGTAGAGGGTCTGTCGATATGAAGTCTCTTGAATCCAAGTCTCTTGACCAGAAGTTTCTCATGTCTGAATTCCTCGAACGCGAGTGTCTTGAAGTCGAGTCTCTTGACATCGAGATATATTCGGGCGGACCCTGACCCCATGACCGCACCCCTCTGGGATCCGCAGCAGTACCTGCGCCACGCGGACCACCGCACCCGCCCCTTCCACGATCTCCTCGCCCGCATCCCCCCGCTCCCCGGCGACGCCCCCCGCATCGCCGACCTCGGCTGCGGCGCGGGCAACGTCACCGCCCTGCTCGCCGCCCGCTGGCCCACCGCCAGGATCACCGGCTACGACACCTCCCCGCAGATGCTGGAACGGGCCCGCGCCCGCACCACCGCCCGGCTGGACTTCGCCGAGGCCGACGCCGCGACGTGGACCCCCGCCGAGCCGTACGACCTGATCGTCTCCAACGCCCTCCTCCAGTGGGTCCCCGGGCACGCCGGCCGCTTCCCCGACTGGCTGGCCGGGCTCACCCCCGGCGGCACCCTCGCCCTCCAGGTCCCGGGCAACTTCGACCAGCCCTCGCACGCCCTGATGCGCGACCTCGCCGGATCCCCGCGCTGGCGCTCCCGCCTCGGCGGAGTGCTCCGCCACGCCGACGCCGTCCTCGAACCGGCCGGCTACCTCGGCCTGCTCGCCGGCCCCGGCCGCACCGCCGACGTCTGGGAGACCACCTACCTCCACCTGCTGACCGGCCCCGACCCGGTCCTCGACTGGGTCAAGGGCACCGGACTGCGCCCGGTCCTCACCGCGCTGGCCGACGACGAGGAGGCCCGGGACGCCTTCCTCGCCGACTACCGCGACCTGCTGCGCACCGCCTACCCGGCGGGCCCGCACGGCACGGTCTTCCCGTTCCGCCGGATCTTCGCCGTCTGCCACCGGGAGAAGTAGATGATCACCGCACTCGACCACGTCCAACTGGCCGCCCCCGCAGGCTCCGAGGAGGCGCTGCGCGCCTTCTACACGGGCGTCCTCGGCATGACGGAGATCCCCAAGCCGCCGGTCCTGGCGGCCCGGGGCGGCTGCTGGTTCGCCGCCGGCCCGGTCCAGGTGCACCTGGGCGTCGAGGCGGACTTCCGCCCGGCCCGCAAGGCCCACCCCGGACTGCGCGTCACGGACATCGAGGGGTACGCCCGGCGCCTGGCCGAACGCGGCGCCGAGGTCACCTGGGACGGGAACCTGCCCGGCCACCGCCGCTTCTCCAGCCACGACCCGGTGGGCAACCGCCTGGAGTTCCTGGAACCGGACGGGGCCCCGTCACCGGAGGACCGGTGACGGGGCCCCGGGGGACCCGCGTGTGCGGAAGGCGTCAGTTCAGGAGGGAGTACGTGTTCCAGCCGCCCCCGAGCCGGACCGGCTTGGTGAACTGCCCCTCGCCGTTCGAGATGTAGAGCCAGAGGCTGCCGTTGCGGTCGACGCCCACCAGGTCTGCCTTGCCGTCGCCGGTGAGGTCACCGGGCGCCGCCAGCTTGGTGTAGGTGTTCCAGCCCCGGCCGACCGGGAACGGCGAGAGGAAGGGGCGGTACTTGTCGCCCGTGCCCCGGTACATCCGGAGCACCCCCTCCTTGTCGCGGGCCAGCAGGTCGGTGCGGCCGTCCCCGGTGAAGTCACCGGCGCCGACGATCACCGTGTAGACGTTCCAGCCGCCGCCGACCCGGATCCGGGACGAGAAGCCGCTGCCGGTGCCGTTGCCGGGGTAGAGGTAGAGCACCCCGCTCTTGTCGCGGCCCAGCAGATCGCCCTTGCCGTCGCCGGTGAGGTCGCCGGGGCCGACCACGGCCGTGAAGCCGGCCCACCCGGTGCTCACCCGGTGCGTGGAGTCCGGCGAGTAGCTGTAGTTGTAGATGCCGCCGTCGTAGGACTCCATCAGGTCGACCAGGGCGTTCTCGTTGAGCGAGGAGGCGTAGAAGGGCTTGGCGCCCTTCCAGCCGCCGGTCTCGCTCAGCTGGTCGCGGGCGCTCAGCTTGCCGTTGTTCAGCGACCAGTACGCCCAGAGCGTGCCCTTGGTGTCGAGGCCGAGCAGGTCGTTCTTGCCGAAGTCCGGGCTGCCGCCCGCACCGGCCAGGAGCGAGGCCACGTTCAGCCCGGTGCCGCCGGCCACCCGGGGGGTCAGCTCGCCGTTCGCCGTGGACATGTAGACATAGACGTCGCCGTTGACCGCGCGCCCGACCAGATCGCCCCGGCCGTCGCCGTTCAGGTCGTCGGTGCCGATGACCTGGTTGTAGATCTTCCAGCCGTGGCCGACCCGCGGCCCCGTGGCGTCGAACACCCTCTGCGTCGAGCCCGTGCCCGTGTAGAAGTACAGGTCGCCCGAGACGGTCCGCCCGTAGAGGTCGGCGATGCCGTCCCCGTTGACGTCGTTCGCCCCGATGAGCTGGTCGTACCTGCCCCAGCCCTTGCCGATGAGGATCCGGGCGGCGAACGGCGAGGTGGTGGTGTTGCCGGTCGCCGGGTAGAGGTACAGCTCGCCCTCGGGGGTGCGGGCCAGCAGGTCGGCGCGCCCGTCGCCGGTGAGGTCACCGGGGGAGAGCACCTTGTTGTAGATCTGCCAGCCCTTGCCGGTCCAGCCGGCGGGGCCGGTGCCCGCGATCGAGGAGCCCGCGCGGAAGGTCAGCGAGCCGTACGGAGACAGGGTCAGCAGGTCCGCGACCCCGTCCCCGTTCTGGTCGCCGACCGGGATGATGTCCTTGAACGCCGAGGGCACCTTGCCGGGGATGTCGAAGGCCCGCTCGGCGCCGCCGCTCGGCGAGACGAGCAGGTCGGAGGCGTAGTCCCGGTAGATCAGGTCGGAGCGGCCGTCGCCGTCGAAGTCCGCGCGCGGCTTCACCGCCGGGGCGTCGGCCGCCTGTGCGGCGGCGGCCTTGCGGCCGGCCGCGGTGGGCTGCGGCAGGTCCAGCACCGGCCGTGGGGCCGCGGTGGCGGAACGTTCCGTCACGGCGTGCCGCGGTGCGGTGTCACCGGCCGAGGCCGGGGCGGCCAGCAGCATGCCGGCCGAGAGGACGAGAGCGGTGCAGGCCGCGATCCGTCCCGCGCGCCGCGAGCGCGCGGGACGACGGACGCGGTCCGTGGAATTCACAGAAGTCAAAGCCCCCCCTGGGGTGCGGGCCCGCGGGGTCCGCCGCGCGGCGTGCGCGGCGGCCCCCTCGGGCCGGTCGTGGATCAGTACAGGTTGACGTACGTGTTCCAGCCACCGCCGACCCTCGCCCGCGCCGTGAACTTCCCGGTGCCGGTCGAGGTGTAGCGGTAGAGGTCGCCCTTGGCGTCGGCGCCGAGGAGGTCGGCCTTGCCGTCGCCGTTGATGTCGCCGGGCGCGACGAGCTTCTTGTACGTCCCCCAGCCGTTGCCCACGGTGATCCGCGAGCCGAACGGCTTGGTCGCCACCCCGGTGCCGGGGTAGAGGTAGAGCGTGCCGCCCGGGGTGCGGGCCAGCAGGTCGGTGCGGCCGTCCCCGGTGTAGTCACCGGCGCCGACCAGCTTGTTGTACGCGTTCCAGCCGCCGCCCACCTTGATCCGGGAGGCGAAGGCGCTGCCCGTGCCGTTGCCCTTGTACAGGTAGAGGTAGCCGGAGCGGTCGCGGGCCAGCAGGTCGCCCTTGCCGTCGCCGCTGAGGTCGCCGGGGCCGACCAGCGCGTTGTAGACGCCCCAGCCCTTGCCGATGGTGTAGTTGCCGTTGTAGAGCGTGCCCGCGTACAGCTGCATCAGGTCGGCGGCGCCGTCCTTGTCGAACGAGGACGCGAAGGTCAGGTTGGCCCCGCCGAACCGGTCGCCGACCTGCTGGCGGGCGGAGAGCGTCCCGTTGTTCAGCGGGTAGTACCAGAACAGGTTGCCCTTGGTGTCCAGGCCCAGCATCTCGTTCTTGCCGAAGTCCGGGTTGCCGCCGGCGCCGACGAACAGCGAGGCGCCGTTCCAGCCGGTGCCGCCGCCCGTACGGGTGAGGAAGCTGCCCACGCCCGTCGACTCGTAGTAGTACATCGCGCCGGCCGGCGTACGGGCGATGACGTCGCCGAGACCGTCCCCGTTGGCGTCGTCGATGCCGATGATCTGGTTGTACATGTTCCAGCCCTTGCCGACCTTGGCGGCCTTGGCGAAGGGCTTGGAGGCGGTGCCCGTACCGGCGTAGAAGTACAGGTCACCGGCGGGCGTGCGGGCGAAGAGGTCGGCGATGCCGTCCCCGGTCACGTCGTTCGCGCCGACCAGCTGGTCGTAGGCGCCCCAGCCCTTGCCCACCAGGACGCGGGACTTGAACGGGTTGCTGTCGACGGCGCCGTTGCTGATGTACAGGTACAGCTCGCCGGCCGGCGTACGGGCCAGCAGGTCGCCGCGCCCGTCGCCGTTCACGTCGCCGGGGCCGACCAGCTTGTTGTAGATGTTCCAGCCCTTGCCGGACCAGGTGGCGTAGCCGGTGGAGTCGGCGCCCCAGCTCTGGAAGAGCGAGAGGGTGCCGGTCGCGGACAGGGTCAGGAACTCGGGGCGCCCGCCCCCGTCCAGGTCGCCGGGGGCGACGATGTCCTTGTACAGCTCCTCGTAGTCGCCGTTGATCGTGTACGGGTGGCCCTCGGCGCCCGTCGACGGCTCGACGTACAGATTGCCGTCGATGCCGCGGTACATGGTGTCGCTGTAGCCGTCGTCGTCGACGTCGAGCCGGGGCTTGGCCGGGACGGCGGCGGCGCCGGCGGCGCCCGCGACCCCGGAGGCGCGCGAGGAGCGCGCGGCGGGGTGCTTCGGGAGCGTCAGCGACGGCAGCTGCCCGAGCTCGGGCGCGGGCAGGTCGACCGCGGTGCGCCGCGGCGCGGTGTCATCGGCCGAGGCCGGGGCGGCCAGCAGCATGCCGGCCGAGAGGACGAGGGCGGTGCAGGCCGCGATCCGGCCCGCGCGCTTCCGGCGCGCGGGCAGGACGAGACGGCCGGGTTCCACAGAAGTCAAAGCCCCCCCAGGGGTTACGTGGTGGAACCGGGAGAAATGCCTTCACGCATGGTTGACACGCGTACTGAGGCATTCCCGGGATGTTCACAGACTCTACAACTGTGCCCACGGGGAAAGAAGTGCTTTAGCTGTAAACGATGTACGGCGGGCCGGGGACCCCTGGCCGAACGGCCCCCGGACCCGCCGCTCAGCTCTTGCGGTGCCCGATGAGCCGGGGCTTGGACTCCAGGTTCTCCAGCCCGTGCCAGGCCAGGTTCACCAGATGGGCGGCGACCTCGGACTTCTTCGGCTTCCGGGCGTTCACCCACCACTGGCCGGTCAGCGCCACCATGCCCACCAGCGCCTGCGCGTAGAGCGGGGCCAGCTTCGGATCGAAGCCCCGGGCCTTGAACTCCAGACCCAGGATGTCCTCGACCTGGGTGGCGATATCGCTGATCAGCGAGGCGAAGGTGCCGGTCGACTGGGCGACCGGCGAATCGCGCACCAGGATCCGGAACCCGTCCGTGTACGTCTCGATGTAGTCCAGCAGCGCGAACGCGGCCTGCTCCAGCAGCTCACGCGGGTGCCCGGCGGTCAGCGCCCCGGTCACCATGTCCAGGAGCTGACGCATCTCCCGGTCGACCACCACCGCGTACAGGCCCTCCTTGCCGCCGAAGTGCTCGTACACCACCGGCTTGGAGACCCCCGCGCGGGCGGCGATCTCCTCCACCGACGTGCCCTCGAAGCCCTTGTCGGCGAAGAGCGTGCGACCGATGTCGAGCAACTGCTCGCGGCGTTCCTTCCCGGTCATCCGCACCCGGCGGGCCCGCCGGGTCGAAGGGGAACGGGTGTTCTCGCTGCCTGTACTCGATTCGGTCGCCACGTCGTCAATCATGCCGCGTCGGCCCGCGCGGGGCGGCGCCGGGACTCGATCCGGGCGGCGTCCGGCCAGCGCACGTCGTGCGCCCAGCCCAGCTGCTCGAACCAGCGGATCAGCCGGGCACTCGAATCGATCTGACCGCGCATCACCCCGTGCCGGGCGCACGTCGGATCGGCGTGGTGCAGGTTGTGCCACGACTCGCCGCACGACAGCACGGCCAGCCACCACACGTTCCCGGAGCGGTCACGGGACTTGAAGGGGCGCTTGCCGACCGCGTGGCAGATGGAATTGATCGACCAGGTCACATGGTGCAGCAGCGCCACCCGCACCAGGGACCCCCAGAAGAAGGCCGTGGCCGCGCCCCACCAGGACATCGTCACCAGACCGCCCACCAGCGGCGGGATCGCCAGCGACAGCACCGTGAAGGAGGCGAAGTGGCGGGAGATCCCCCGGATCACCGGATCGCGGACCAGGTCGGGGGCGTACTTCTGCTGCGGCGTCTGCTCCTCGTCGAACATCCATGCGATGTGGGCCCACCACAGGCCCCTCAGCAGCGCCGGCAGCGTCTCGCCGAACCGCCACGGCGAATGCGGATCGCCCTCCGCGTCCGAGAAGCGGTGGTGCTTGCGGTGATCGGCCACCCACCGCACCAGCGGGCCCTCCACCGCCAGCGACCCCATCACCGCCAGGGCGATCCGCAGCGGACGCTTCGCCTTGAACGAGCCATGGGTGAAATACCGGTGGAAGCCGATCGTGATCCCGTGGCAGCCGATGAAGTACATCGCCACCATCAGGCCCAGGTCGAGCCAGCTCACCCCGCGGCCCCAGGCCAGCGGCACCGCCGCGACCAGCGCCACGAACGGGACGACGATGAACAGCAGGAGCGCGATCTGCTCGATCGACCGCTTGTTGTCCCCGCCGAGCGTGGCGAGGGGAGGAGCCTGACCGGCCGCGGGGGCGGCCTCGATCACTTCGGGGCTGGGATTCATTTGGGGAGTCCCCTGAGGGTAGGAATGCGAGCGGACACCGAGGCTACGGTTCCGTAACCTACGGCGTCGTAAGTATGGCAGCGCGAACGCCCGCCACACGAGAGGACGACGCGGGGCACGGACCCGCGTCCCACGGGGTAGGGGACACCCGCGCACTTACGTTCGGCCCTTCCCCCGGAAGGGGCCGTTCGGGGCGCGAACAGCACCGACAGCACGGACACCTATCCTGGAGAGGTCGGACAGCGCGGTCCGCACCCTGCTTCTCCGGGGTCGCGTCGGCACCGCAGCCGCCGAGGCCCCGGGACCCCGTGCTCAACCACTGCAAGGAGCCGCACACTGTGAGCAGTGCCGACCAGACCCCCGCCGCCAGCCCCGAGCTGCGCGCCGACATCCGCCGCCTCGGCGACCTGCTGGGCGAGACCCTGGTACGCCAGGAGGGACCGGAACTCCTCGACCTCGTCGAGCGCGTCCGCGCCCTGACCCGCACCGACGGCGAGGCCGCCGCCGAACTCCTCGGTGACACCGACCTGGAGACCGCCGCCCGCCTCGTGCGCGCCTTCTCCACCTACTTCCACCTCGCCAACGTCACCGAGCAGGTCCACCGCGCCCACGAGATGCGCGACCGCCGCTCCGCCGAGGGCGGCCTCCTCGCCCGCACCGCCGACCGGCTCAAGGACGCCGACCCCGAGCACCTGCGCGAGACCGTCAAGAACCTCAACGTGCGGCCCGTCTTCACCGCACACCCCACCGAGGCCGCCCGGCGCTCCGTCCTCAACAAGCTCCGCCGCATCGCCGAACTCCTGGACACCCCGGTCATCGAGGCCGACCGCCGCCGCCAGGACCTCCGCCTCGCCGAGAACATCGACCTCATCTGGCAGACCGACGAACTGCGCGTCGTCCGCCCCGAGCCGGCCGACGAGGCCCGCAACGCCATCTACTACCTCGACGAACTCCACGCCAACGCCGTCGGAGACGTCCTGGAGGACCTCGCCGCCGAACTCGAACGCGTCGGCGTCGAACTCCCCGCGGGCACCCGCCCCCTCACCTTCGGCACCTGGATCGGCGGCGACCGGGACGGCAACCCCAACGTCACCCCCGCCGTCACCTGGGACGTCCTGATCCTCCAGCACGAACACGGCATCACCGACGCCCTCGAACTCGTCGACCAGCTCCGCGGACTCCTCTCCAACTCCATCCGCTACACCGGCGCCACCGACGAACTCCTCGCCTCCCTCCGCGCCGACCTCGACGCCCTCCCCGAGATCAGCCCCCGCTACAAGCGGCTGAACGCCGAGGAGCCCTACCGCCTCAAGGCCACCTGCATCCGCCAGAAGCTCGTCAACACCCGCGAACGCCTCGCCGCCGGCACCCCCCACCGCCCCGGCTGCGACTACCTCGGCACCGCCGAGCTGATCACGGACCTGGCCCTCATCCAGACCTCGCTGCGCGCCCACAAGGCCGGCATCGTCGCCGACGGCCGCATGGACCGCACCATCCGCACCCTCACCGCCTTCGGCCTCCAGCTCGCCACCATGGACGTCCGCGAACACGCCGACGCCCACCACCACACCCTCGGCCAGCTCTTCGACCGCCTCGGCGAGGAATCCTGGCGCTACGCCGACATGCCCCGCGACTACCGGCAGAAGCTCCTTGCCAAGGAACTCCGCTCCCGCCGCCCGCTCGCCCCCACCCCCGCCCCCCTCGACGCCGACGGCGAGAAGACCCTCGGCGTCTTCCACACCATCCGCGAAGCCTTCGAACGCTTCGGCCCCGAAGTCATCGAGTCCTACATCATCTCGATGTGCCAGGGCGCCGACGACGTCTTCGCCGCCGCCGTCCTCGCCCGCGAGGCCGGCCTCCTCGACCTCCACGCCGGCTGGGCCAAGATCGGCATCGTGCCGCTCCTGGAGACCACCGACGAACTGCGCGCCGCCGACACCATCCTCGACGAGATGCTCGCCGACCCCTCCTACCGGCGCCTCGTCTCCCTGCGCGGCGACGTCCAGGAGGTCATGCTCGGCTACTCCGACTCCTCCAAGTTCGGCGGCATCACCACCTCCCAGTGGGAGATCCACCGCGCCCAGCGCCGGCTCCGCGACGTCGCCCACCGCTACGGCGTACGCCTGCGCCTCTTCCACGGCCGCGGCGGCACCGTCGGCCGCGGCGGCGGCCCCTCCCACGACGCCATCCTCGCCCAGCCCTGGGGCACCCTGGAGGGCGAGATCAAGGTCACCGAACAGGGCGAGGTCATCTCCGACAAGTACCTCATCCCCGCACTCGCCCGCGAGAACCTCGAACTGACCGTCGCGGCCACCCTCCAGGCGTCCGCCCTGCACACCGCGCCCCGCCAGTCCGACGAAGCCCTCGCCCGCTGGGACGCGGCCATGGACACCGTCTCCGACGCCGCCCACGCCGCCTACCGCACCCTCGTCGAGGACCCGGACCTGCCGGCCTACTTCCTCGCCTCCACCCCCGTCGACCAGCTCGCCGACCTCCACCTCGGCTCCCGGCCCTCCCGCCGCCCCGGCTCCGGCGTCTCCCTCGACGGACTCCGCGCCATCCCGTGGGTCTTCGGCTGGACCCAGTCCCGCCAGATCGTCCCCGGCTGGTACGGCGTCGGCTCCGGCCTCAAGGCCCTGCGCGAAGCCGGCCTCGACAGCGTCCTCGAAGAAATGCACGAACACTGGCACTTCTTCCGCAACTTCCTCTCCAACGTCGAGATGACCCTCGCCAAGACCGACCTGCGCATCGCCCGCCACTACGTCGACACCCTCGTCCCCGACGAGCTCAAGCACGTCTTCGACGCCATCGAAGCCGAACACGCCCTGACCGTCAGCGAAGTCCTCAAGGTCACCGGATCCAGCGAACTGCTCGACACCAGCCCGGTCCTCCAGCAGACCTTCGCCATCCGCGACGCCTACCTCGACCCGATCTCCTACCTCCAGGTCTCCCTCCTCGCCCGCCAGCGCCGCGCCGCCGAAGCCGGCGAGGAACCCGACCCCCTCCTCTCCCGCGCCCTCCTGCTCACCGTCAACGGCGTCGCCGCCGGACTCCGCAACACCGGCTGACCCACCCGCACCACACCGAGGGGCCCGCCGTCCGCACCGGACGACGGGCCCCTGCCCGTACGACGACGACCACCCGCCTCACAAGGCGATGAACGACGCCAGCATCACCGCCCCGCCGGCGATCCCCGCCCCCCACGCCACACGGGTCCACCGCAAACCCCCGCCGATCACCAGCGCCGCCAGCACCAGCGCCCCGCCCAACGGCACCCAGGCATGCAGAAAACCGGCCGTCCCGGTCCGCACCACCTCGTCCGTACCCGGCCGCACCACCACGGAGAAACGATCACCCTTACGGGCCGCCACGGACTGGTCGATCGTCACCCGAGCCCGCGCCCCGGCCCCCTCCGACGGCACGAACGGCCCCGTACACACATCCTCCCCGCACCCCGTCACCGTCATCGTGCCGTGCTCGCGCCCCTTCGACAGCACGATGTGATGCGCCGAGTCCCACGATGACCACACCCCCGCCACCAGCAGCAACGCCACCACACACAGGACCCCCGCACCACGGGCGTACGACAGGACACGGAGGGAGGAGCTGCGCTTCATGGACGCCGATCCTTGGCCAGCCCCCGCCACACGGTCAAGCCACGGCCGAAAACAGCCCCACTACCGAAGGACATATCAGGAGTTGTACGCGCTCTGCGCCCGCTCCAGACCCTCCGCCAGCAGACACTCCACGGCATCCGCCGCCCGGTCCACCAAGAACGCCAGCTCCTTGCGCTCCACCGACGAGAAATCCTTCAGCACGAAGTCCGCCACCTGCATCCGCCCCGGCGGACGCCCGATCCCGAACCGCACCCGGTGGTACTCCCCACCGATCGCCTTCGTCATCGACTTCAGCCCGTTGTGCCCGTTGTCCCCGCCGCCCAGCTTCAGCCGCAGCGCCCCGTAGTCGATGTCCAGCTCGTCATGGACCGCCACCACACGGTCCAGCGGCACCTTGTAGAAGTCCCGCAGCCCCGCCACCGGCCCACCCGACAGGTTCATGAACGACATCGGCTTCGCCACCACCACCCGGCGGCTCAGCGGACCCGGCGGACCGATCCGCCCCTCCACCACCTGTGCCTGCGCCTTCGGCGCCCGCTTGAACTTCCCGCCGATCCGCTCCGCGAGCAGATCGGCGACCATGAAACCGACATTGTGCCGGTGGGCCGCGTACTCGGGGCCGGGATTGCCCAGGCCCACGATCAGCCACGGGTCGGTGGCGTCGGACATCGCGCAGGTCTCCTCGCGTACGGAACGAAAGACGGGACAACCGGTGACCGCGGGCGGACACACGGAAACGGGGCGGCGGAACCCCCGAAAGGGACCGCCACCCCGTCAGTCAAGCAGGTGGGGCGAGGCTCAGGCCTCGTCGCCCTCACCCTCGGCGTCGGCAGCCGGCTCCTCGGCCTGCGCGGCGACGACCTGGAGCACGATGGCCTCCGGGTCGGCCTCGGCCAGCACCGAACCCGACGGCAGCGGAACGTCCTTGGCGAGCACCGACGCACCGGCGTCCAGACCCTGCACCGAGACCGTGACGGACTCGGGGATGTGGGTGGCCTCGGCCTCGACGAGCAGCGTGTTCATCACGTACTCCAGCAGGTTGCTGCCCGGAGCCAGGTCGCCCTCGGCGTGCACCGCGACCTCGACCTGGACCTTCTCGCCGCGCTTCACGGTCAGCAGGTCCACGTGCTCGATGTCGCCCTTCAGCGGGTTGCGCTGCACGGCCTTCGGGATCACCAGGGCGTCCTTGCCGTCCAGCTCCAGGCCGATCAGCACGTTGGCGGTACGCAGCGCCAGCAGCAGCTCGTGGGCCGGCAGGGTCACGTGGACCGGCTCGGCACCGTGGCCGTAGACGACCGCGGGAACCTGGCTGGCACGGCGCGCGCGACGGGCGGCACCCTTGCCGAACTCGGTACGGGGCTGGGCGGCGAGCTTGATCTCGGCCATGACTGCACTCCTCGTCAGGTGACAGAACTACGGATGGTCACCCGGCCCACGACAGGCCTGCTACGAAGAGCGCGTCGATAACGGAGCACCCGCACATGAGTGCGGCCTCCCTCGCCGAGCAACTCACTGAGTCTACCCGGCGGGGAGGCCGCACCCCAAAGTGGATCTTTCCCGGACGCCGCGCGCCCGGAAACGATCCTTCTACTGCTCCTCGAAGAGGCTCGTCACCGAACCGTCCTCGAACACCTCACGCACCGCGCGCGCGATCGTCGGAGCGATCGACAGCACCGTGATCTTGTCCAGCTCCAGCTCACCCGGCGTCGGCAGGGTGTCCGTGAACACGAACTCACTCACCTTCGAATTCTTCAGCCGGTCCGCCGCCGGACCCGACAGCACCCCGTGCGTCGCCGTCACTATGACGTCCTCCGCACCGTGCGCGAACAGGGCGTCCGCCGCCGCGCAGATCGTGCCACCCGTGTCGATCATGTCGTCGACCAGCACACACACCCGGCCCTCGACATTGCCCACGACCTCGTGGACGCTGACCTGGTTCGGCACGTCCTTGTCACGCCGCTTGTGCACGATCGCCAGCGGAGCGTCCAGCCGGTCGCACCAACGGTCCGCGACCCGGACCCGGCCCGCGTCCGGCGAGACCACCGTCAGCTTCGTACGGTCCACCTTCGCGCCCACGTAGTCCGCCAGGATCGGCAGCGCGAACAGGTGGTCCACCGGACCGTCGAAGAAGCCCTGGATCTGGTCGGTGTGCAGATCCACCGTGAGGATCCGGTCCGCACCCGCGGTCTTCATCAGATCCGCGATCAGCCGCGCCGAGATCGGCTCACGGCCCTTGTGCTTCTTGTCCTGACGCGCATAACCGTAGAACGGCACGATCACCGTGATCGAACGCGCCGACGCGCGCTTCAGCGCGTCCAGCATGATCAGCTGCTCCATGATCCACTTGTTGATCGGAGCGGTGTGGCTCTGGATCAGGAAGCAGTCGGCGCCACGGGCCGACTCCTGGAAGCGGACGTAGATCTCACCATTGGCGAAATCGAAGGCCTTCGTCGGCACGAGGCCCACACCCAGCTGGTGCGCGACCTCCTCGGCCAGCTCGGGGTGGGCGCGGCCGGAGAAGAGCATCAGTTTCTTCTCGCCGGTCGTCTTGATCCCGGTCACAGCACAGTCTCCTCAGACGTGTTCCTGGCGCCGCACACAGAGGTCCCGAAGTGCAACGAGCCAGCCGAAATGGGGTGAGCATCTATCACGGTACGCCGTGCGCGGCGCACCTGTTTCCGGTCAGCTTTCGCCGACCGTGTTCTCCGCCGCCGCCTGAGCCGCCTGCGCGGCGGCGCTTCCGGGACGCTTGCGCGCCACCCAACCCTCGATATTCCTTTGCTGGCCCCGGGCCACGGCCAGCGAACCGGCCGGCACGTCCTTCGTGATCACGGAGCCCGCCGCGGTGTAGACCCCGTCCCCGACCGTGACAGGAGCCACAAACATATTGTCCGAACCGGTACGGCAGTGGGAGCCGATCGTCGTGTGGTGCTTGTTCACCCCGTCGTAGTTCACGAAGACGCTCGCCGCGCCGATGTTGGTGTGGTCCCCGATGGTCGCGTCCCCCACGTACGACAGGTGCGGGACCTTCGTCCCCTCGCCGATCGTCGCGTTCTTCATCTCCACGTACGTCCCGGCCTTCGCCTTCGGGCCGAGCTTCGTCCCGGGCCGCAGATACGCGAACGGACCCACGGACGCCCCCGGGCCCACCTCCGCGCCGTCCGCCACCGTGTTGTCCACCCGGGCGCCCGCGCCCACGACGGTGTCCGTCAGCCGCGTGTTCGGACCGACCTCGGCGTCCTCCGCCAGATGCGTGGCCCCCAGCAGCTGCGTCCCCGGGTGCACGACCGCGTCCCGCTCGTACGTCACGGTCACGTCGATCACCGTGGACGCCGGGTCCACGACGGTCACGCCCGCCGTCATCGCCCGCTCCAGCAGCCGCCGGTTCAGCAGCGCACGGGCCTCCGCGAGCTGCACCCGGTTGTTGATCCCCAGGATCTCCCGGTGGTCGGCCGCCACCGACGCACCGACCCGGTGCCCGGCCTCCCGCAGGATCGACAGCACATCGGTGAGGTACTCCTCGCCCTGGCTGTTGTCCGTCCGCACCTTGCCCAGCGCGTCCGCGAGCAGCCGCCCGTCGAACGCGAACACCCCGGAGTTGATCTCCCGGATCGCGCGCTGCGCGTCGGTGGCGTCCTTGTGCTCGACGATCTCGGTGACGGCGCCGGTCGCCCCGTCCCGGACGATCCGCCCGTAGCCGGTGGAGTCCGGCACCTCGGCGCTCAGCACCGTGACGGCGTTGGCGTCGGCGGTGTGGGTGGCGGCGAGCGCGGCCAGCGTCTCCCCGGACAGCAGCGGGGTGTCCCCGCAGACCACGATCACGGTCCCGTCCACACCCCCGCCCAGCTCGTCGAGCGCGACCCGCACCGCGTTCCCGGTGCCCTTCTGCTCGGCCTGGTAGGCGGTCCGCACCTGCGCGTCCGCCGCGGTGAGATGAGCGGTCACCTGCTCGCTCGCGTGGCCCACGACCACGACGAGGTGCTGCGGTTCCAGCTCACGGGCGGCTGCGACGACATGTCCGACGAGCGAACGCCCGGAGATCTCGTGCAGAACCTTGGGGGTCTTCGACTTCATGCGGGTGCCCTCACCCGCTGCGAGGACGACGACGGCTGCCGGGCGAACGGAGCTCACGGATAGGCCCTTCGGCTTCGGGTGGTGGACATCCGCAGGATACCGGGGGGCGTGGAGCCGGACATGAGTGCGGGCCCCGACCTCGGTGGTCGGGGCCCGCGACGGGGTGCTCCCCCACCAGGACTCGAACCCGGACAAATAGCACCAAAAGCTACTGTGCTGCCAATTACACCATGGGGGACTAAATCCGACTGAACCGGACATCCTGCCGGTCCGTTGGATTGGCCCTCCACACTATGCCGCACCAAGCACCTTCTACGCGACGATAGAGTTCCGCGCTTTGGGAAACGTAGACCACCGGACAGCCGCGGTAGACGTTCCCGGTGTTCTTCCCGGTTGGTCCTCGGGGTGTGCCTCCGTCTCGGTCCGTCATGCGAATGTCCGGTGGAGTTCCGGTGTGGGCTCACCGGAGCGGGTGATGAGCACACGATTCGATTCCGTTCGACGGTTCGACGTGCTGTCCGGGTCACCCGAAAATGAGGTGCGGGCGCCCGTACGCTGGATGCCATGACCGCAACGGGGGCAGACCGGGAAGCGGCGGGGCAGACCACCCGCGGCTACTGGTGGTGGGAGCGGCGACGGAGTGTCGCGCTGGACGTGGGGCTGGCGCTGGTGTCGGCGCTGGAGTGTGCGCTGGAGGGGGTGGCGTTCGCCGGGGACACCGGGTTGCCGGTGTCGCTGGGGGTGGTGTTCGGGCTGCTGGCCGGGTCCGTGCTGCTGGTGCGGCGGCAGTGGCCGATCGCCGTGGTGCTGGTGTCGATCGCGACGACGCCCGCCGAGATGGGCTATCTGATGGGCCTGGTCGGCCTGTACACGCTGGCGGCGTCCGAGGTGCCGCGGCGGATCACCGCGGTGCTGATGAGCATGACCCTGGTGGGGACGTTCATCGTGACGTACGTACGGCTGAAGCAGGGCGTCGACGCGGACGCGGACTTCGGGCCCGGTGACTGGATCGTTCCCCTTCTTTCTCTGCTCGTGGCGCTGGGGCTGACCGCTCCGCCGGTGCTCTTCGGGCTGTACATAGGGGCGCGGCGCCGGCTGATGGAGAGCCTGCGGGAGCGGGCGGACTCGCTGGAGCGGGAGCTGTCGCTGCTGGCGGACCGGGCGGAGGAGCGCGCGGAGTGGGCGCGTACGGAGGAGCGGACGCGGATCGCGCGGGAGATGCACGACGTGGTGGCGCACCGGGTGAGCCTGATGGTGGTGCACGCGGCGGCGCTCCAGGCGGTGGCGCCGAAGGATCCGGCGAAGGCGGTGCGCAACGCGGCGCTGGTGGGTGACATGGGGCGGCAGGCGTTGACGGAGCTGCGGGAGATGCTCGGGGTGCTGCGGTCGGGGGACCCGGTGGCGTCGCGGGTGACGGAGGTGCCGTTGGCGTCGGTGGGGCGTCCGGTCCCGGCGGTGGTGGAGGACGGGCCGCGGCTGGACGCGGTGGAGGTGCTGGTGGGGGAGTCCCGTGCGGCGGGGATGACGGTGGAGCTGTCGGTGGAGGGCGAGGTCCGGCCGTATGCGCCGGAGGTCGAGCAGACGGCGTACCGGGTGGTGCAGGAGGCGTTGACCAACGTGCACAAGCATGCGGCGGGGGCGCGGACGTGGGTGCGGCTGGCGCACCGGGGTGCGGAGGTCGCGATGCAGGTGGAGAACGGTCCGTCGGACGCCGGTACGGCGGACGCGGGGTTGCCGAGCGGGGGCAACGGGCTGGTGGGGATGCGGGAGCGGGTGCTGGGGCTGGGCGGGGTCTTCGTGTCGGGGCCGACGGACGCGGGTGGTTTCCGGGTTTCGGCGGTGCTGCCGGACGGGGCGGCGGGGTCGTCGGTGGTCTGAGGGTGCGGGGGCGGCCGGACGGGGCGGTGTCCCCGGTCCGGCTCCCGCTGTTCTTGCGGGCTCAGCCCGAGGTCAGGCGTTCGGGGAGGATGCCCGTGATCAGGGTGGTGAGGGCGGCGTCGATGTCGGCGCCGAGGAACCAGTCGCCGGTGTGGTCGATGCTGTAGACGCGGCCCTCGGTGTCGATGGCGAGGACCGCCTGGCCGTCGCCCTCCTCGCCGAGGGGGGCGACCTCGGTGTTCAGGGCGCGGCCGAGGTCGCCGAGGGTGCGGGCGAGGTGGAGTCCGCCGAGCGGGTCGATGCGGACGGGCGGGGGTGCGATCTGGCGGCCGGGGGAGGTCGCGGTGATGCGCAGTCCGCCGAATTCGGCCCATGCCTCGACGGCGGCGGGGAAGACGGCGTGGCGGTGGCCGGCGGGTGAGGCGTGGGAGCGCAGGGCGTCGGCCCATTCCTCGGCCTGGCGGATGTCCCAGCGGCCGGGCTGCCAGCCGGCGGCACGCAGGGCGTCGTCGACGGGGACGGCGAAGCGGGTGGAGTGGTGGAGGTCGCGGCGGGCGGGGCCGGACTGGGCGGGGAGGTCGGTGCGTTGCTGCATGGGGGCGGCGTCAGCCCTTCTCGGCGGCGGTGGCCGGCGCCGCGGCGGTGAGGTCGACGGGGCGGACGCCGAAGTGGGCGAGCATGACGGAGCAGGAGCGGCAGGGTGCCGCGTAGCTGCCGTGCAGGGGGTCGCCGTCCTCGCGGATGCGGCGGGCGGTGAGGCGGGCGTGCTTGAGGGCGCGGCGGGCCTCGCCGTTGGTGAGGGGCTTGCGCTGGGCGCGCTTGGAGCGGCCGGTCTCGGCGGCGGTGAGGTGGCGGGAGAGCAGTATGGCCTCGGGGCAGCGGCCGGTGAACCGTTCGCGCTGCGCGGTGGGGAGGGTGTCGAGGAAGTCCTGGACGAGGTGGTGCAGGACGGGTGGCTGGTCGCCCTTGCCCGCGGTGCAGGTGAGGGTTTCGCCGCGTACGGAGAGGGCGGCGGCGACGGCGGGCAGGATGCCGTCGCGGCGCTGGGTCAGCCGGGGGACGCGGTCCGTTTCGTCGCTGCTCCAGCTGAGTCGTGGATCTCCGGTGGTAACGGTCTGTGCTGAGTGTGCGGTGTGCATGGTGCTGTCCCTCCCGTGCCCGCAGCGGCCGCTGCCGAATGTGCACGCCCCCGTGTAGTGCGGGTGACAGCCTGCCAAATGTGTCGGGTCGTGTGAAAGCTGGGTCGGCGAAACGTGTCTGCGTGTCGCGCGGTCGGGGCGGGTTCGTCGCTCTTCCGTCACCCGGTTGTGACGGTTGGTGACGGTGAGGGGTGTGGGGCGACGGGGCGGGACCCGTTCCGGGGGCAGCGCATAGGCTGTGCCTGGACCGCCCCCGTGGGCAGGTCGGTCCTCATCAGCCAGAAGCACAGGGGGCAACCGCCATGACGACAGGTCGGCTCGGGCAGCACGCCGCGCCACCGAACGCGGCCTACGCCGGGCAGCTCGTGCACTTCCCGGATCCGGTCCGGGCGTCGCGTCACCCCAGAGGGGTGCGGATGGATGCGAACGGCTGCCCCGACTTCGCGCCGTACGCGCGCGCCGCCGCCGAGATCGCCGAGCCGCCGCAGGGTTTCGGCGTGGACGAGCTGCGGCTCACGGACTATGTGTCGGCGAACGCGGCGCTGGCGGCGAGCGGGCACGAGCTGTGGGACACGATTCCCGCGGTGGCGACGCCGCACGGCTGGACCTGGCACCACGTGCCGGGGGGCCGGCGGATGGAGCTGGTGCCGGTGGAGGTGAAGGCGCTGCTGCGGCACCACGGCGGTCTGGCGACGACGGCGGTGGACCAGAGCAAGCGGGGGACGCGTCCGCTCCAGGAGACCCGGCCCGCGCACTTCCGGCTGCCGAAGGGTTCGGTGGCGGTGACCGAGCAGCAGATCCAGGGCGTCGAGGAGGATCTGGGGTACCGGCTGCCGGGTGCGTACCGCTCGTTCCTGAAGGCGGCCGGTGGTTCGGCCCCGGTGGGCGCGGCGCTGGACGCGGAGCTGGGGCTGCTGGTGGACCAGCCGTTCTTCACGGTGCGCGAGCAGGCGTCGGTGAATGATCTGGTGTACGTCAACAAGTGTCTGCGGGACCATCTGACGAAGGACTATCTGGGCGTCGGTTTCGTCCAGGGCGGGATCCTCGCGGTGAAGGTGCGGGGCGAGGCGCTGGGTTCGGTGTGGGTGTGTCTGTACGACGACGCGCGTGACCGGGACGGCTGGACGGTGCAGGAGCGGGTGGACCGGTTGCTGCTGCCGTGCGGTGCGGACTTCGACGCGTTCCTCCAGCGGCTGGCGGGCAATCCGCCGGAGCTGGAGACGGTGGCGAACCTGATGGTGGACGGTGGCTTCGCGCGGGCCGTCCCGGTGGAGGGGTGAGCGCGGTGGTGACCTTTGCGCAGGCGCAGGAGCGCGCGGACGAGTGGGTCAACGGGGATGTTCCGGCGTATCAGCACCGGGAGGTCCGGGTCCGTGAGTTCGAACTGGGTTTCGTGGTGTGGGCCGAGGACCGTGCCGAGGGACCGGTGTCGGACGGTGGCCGTCAGCGGCTGGTGATCGCCCGGGACAGTGGTGAGGCGACGCTGTGGCCGGGGCTGCCGGTGGGTGAGGTGATACGGCGGTACGAGGAGGAGTACGGGACCGCGGCGGCGGCGCCGGTGGCTCCGGAGCCTGCGGCGCGGATCGATCTGAACCAGACCTCGTTCCTGCTGAGTCCGCCGGAGTGGCTTCAGGAGGCGGCGGACAAGCTGGGCATCCCGGACCACCGTGCCGGTGCGTCGGGGCAGACGCCCCCGCCGGCCCCGGCGTCCGCCCCGGCTCCGGGGCCCGTGCCTCCGGCTCCGTCCCCGATGGCTCCGCCGCCCCCGCCCGCGATGCCGTCCGCTCCGGCGCCGTCGGCGCCGCAGCCGCCGGTCGGGGCGACGCCGTGGGCGGGTACGGACACGAACGCGGGTTCCGACGAGGGCGAGGTGGCGCTGCCGGCGACGGTGTTCGCGCCGCCGCTCGTGGGGGCCGACGACGAGGAGCTGCCGCCCCGGGTGGTGCCGGCCGACGCGCCGACCGCGCTGATGTCCGGGGGCAGTCAGCTCCCGCCGACGGCGATCGCGCCGGGACTGCCTCCGCAGGGCCTCGGCGGTCCGCAGGGTCCCGGTGGTCCGCAGGCTCCCGGTGGTCCGCAGGCTCCCGGTGGTCCGCAGGCTCCCGGTGGACCGCAGGGGCCGCCGCCGGGCCGGGGCGGTCCGGGCGATATCGCGGACGAGGCGACGAGCAGGGCCCCGATGGCTCCGCGCGGGGCGCGGGGCGGGGGTCCGTCGACCCCGCCGCCGCCCGGTGCGCCCGGTACGCCGGGGGCGCGGCCGGGTGATCCGGTGCCGCCGCCGTCGGGTCCGGGTGCGCCCGGGGCCCCGGCGGGCGGGTACGTCCCGACGCAGATGGTCTCCCAGCTCGGCCCGCCCGGCGCTCCCGGCGCCCCGCAGCCTCCGGGGGTGCCCGGCCCTCCCGGTCCGCCCCCGCCGCCCGGTTCGACGCCGCCGCCCGGCGGTGGTCAGGTGCACCACGCGGCGACGATGCTGGCCGATCCGTCCCAGATGGGTCCCTCGGCGCCGCAGCCTCCGGGTCCGCCCGGTGTTCCGGGTGCGCCGCAGCCTCCGGGTCCGCCCGGGGTGCCCGGAGCTCCGCAGCCGCCCGGTCCGCCGGGTGCGACGCCGCCGCAGCCGCCCGGTCCGCCCGGTGCGACGCCGCCGCCCGGTGGCGGGGTGCACCAGGCGGCGACGATGCTGGCCGATCCGTCCCAGATGGGTCCCTCGGCGCCGCAGCCGCCCGGCCCGCCCGGTCCTCCGGGTCCGCCCGGTGCCCCGATGGGGCCCGGGGGGTCGCTGGGCGGGGCCCCCGGCCCCGTACCGCAGCCCGGTTTTCCGCAGCCGCCGGGCGGTCAGCCGGCCGTCGGCCCCGGCTACCAGGCGGTGCTGCGCTTCCGCGCGCCCGACGGCAGCGAGCAGCAGCTGATCCGCCGTTCGGCGCCGGGCACCCCGCATCCCGAGTGGCAGATGCTGCACGAGCTGCGGGCGATGAACGTGCCGCCGCAGCAGGTCATCGAGCTGCACACGGAGCTGGAGTCGTGCGAGCTGCCGGGCGGGTACTGCGCCCGGATGATCCGGGAGACCTGGCCGCAGGTGCGGATCACCAGCGTCGCTCCGTACGGCACCGACCACGCCAGCCGGCAGCAGGGCATGCAGCATCTGCTGACGCACCAGGGCGAGCTGCACCAGGTGGCGGACGGCCCGGCGCGACCGGCCCCGGTGCGGGCGCCGCTGCCGCCGGTGCAGCCCGCGCCGCCGGTGCCGCCGGAGGCCGTGGCGGAGGAGCTGCTGCAGAGCTTCGGCCCGCAGGGCGTGCTCCGCTTCGACCAGCGGGCGGTCTCCCGGCAGGGGGTGCCGGAGCTGGTGGCGCGGACGCTCGTGTGGGCGGGCCTGCCCGCCGACTTCGGGCCGTTCTTCTGGGCCCAGCCGGGGCAGCCGGTGGTGCCGACGCTGGCGGAGCTGGCCGCGCAGCGGCAGGTGCGGGCGGCCTCGGACGCGGGGTCGTATCTGGTGATGGGGTCGGACTTCGGCCGGGCGATCTGTGTGCAGTACGGGACGGCGAACATCGTGGCCGTGCCGGTGGAGGCGGGCCCGGACGGGCAGCCGGCCGCGCCGCAGTTCGTGAACACGGGGCTGCCCGAGTTCACCCGCTCGCTGGCGCTGCTGGGCCGGATGTGGCGGCTGCGCTACGGGCTCAACCCGGAGCAGGCGGGCCGCTGGACGGTCGACTTCCAGATGCAGCTGGCCGCGCTGGACCCGGCGGCGCTGGCGTCGCCGGAGAGCTGGTGGTCGGTGCTGCTGGAGCAGATGTGGGACGGGTTGCTCTGACCGTACGGCCGGAGCGGTCCGGCGGGGGCGTGGCGCTCCTCTCCTTCGGGGGAGGGGCGCCACGCCCTTTGGTGTGGTGGGGGCGGTGTGACGGGTGGGGCGGGCGGGGGTTGTGATGCGTGTCGCTTCCGTCCGGATTCCATCGAGTTGATTCCGACTTCCGTGTCAATTGCCGCATCCTTGGCGTATTGCTTGATGGTCGGAGAGTCGGAAAGAGGCGTCCAGGATGAGTTCTGCACCGGTGTCCGCGTACGGCTTCGTCGGGGTGCGGGGGCGTGGCTACCGTCCGGAGCAGGTGGAGCGCGTGACGGCCGGGCTGACGGCCGAGCGCGACGGGGCGCGGGAGCGGCTGGCGGAGCTGACGGCGCTGGCGGAGAGTCTGGTGGCGGAGTCGGCCCGGCTGGACGAGGTGGTCGCCGGTCTGGAGCCGCAGGACTACGCGTCACTGGGGGAGCGGGCGCAGGAGATCCTGGCGCTGGCCGAGGACGAGGCGCAGGCGGTGCTGACCGCCGCCCGGGAGGAGGCGCAGGCCCTGCGGGACGCGGCGGAGGCCGCGGCGCGCGCGGTCCGCGAGTCGGCCCGCGCGGACGCGTCCGGGGTGCGTGCGGCGGCGGAGCGGGCGGCCGGTGAGGTGCTGGACGCGGCCGGGGCGCGGGCGGCGGAGGCCCTGGCCGCGGCCCGGCAGGACGCGGGGCAGGTGCGCGAGGAGGCCGAGGCGGCGATGGAGGCGACCCGTTCGCGTACGGCGAGCGTGCTGGCGCACCAGGAGCAGGAGCACGCCGAGCGCGGGGCGGCGGCCGAGCGGGAGCTGGCGGAGGCGGAGGCGCGGTGGTCGGCCCGGGAGGCGGAGCTGACCGAGCGGGCGCAGGCCGCTCTGGAGGCGGCGCGGCGGGCGCGGGCCGAGGCGCAGGAGGCCGCGCGGCACCGGGGCGAGGACGCCGACGCGCGGCGCCGGGAGCTGCTGGCCGAGGCCCGGATGCGTGAGGAGCGGGTGGTGCGGAAGACCGAGCGGATCCTGCGCGAGCACCAGGAGCGGCGCGAGGACGTGCAGGCGCACATGGCGCATGTGCGGGCGTCGCTGGCCGGCCTGACGGGCCGTGAGGTTCCGGCGAAGGACTGACGGGGCCGAGTCCGGGGCCGTACGGGTCCGCGCGCCCCGGCCGGGGCGGGGGCGGTACGTCCGGCGGGGCTCAGGGGCGGGGCCAGGGGCGCTTGGAGAGCTGTTCGATGCCGGTGTTGAACCGCTTGAGGTAGCCCGCGAAGGCGGCGATGTCCTCGTCGGGCCAGTCGGCCATGACCTTGTCGAGTGACTGGACGACGCGTTCGCGTTCCTGGTCGAGCAGGGCAGCTCCCCGGTCGGTGATGCGGAACTTGCGGGCCATGCCGCCCTCGGGGTCGGGGATGCGCTCGACCAGGCCGGCCCGGGTGGCGGCGGCGGTCTGGCGGTTGAGGGTGGAGGCGTCGAGGCCGAAGGCGTCGCTCAGTTCGCCGTTGGACATGGGGCCCTGGACGCGGATGCGGCTGAGCAGGATGTAGGCGCTGCGGTCCATGAGGGCGAACCGGTGCCGGCCGCCCCGGTGGTACGCGAGGTCGTGCCGCCCGAGCAGCATCTGCTCGTACTCCACCTCGTCCGTGGGTCTGGCCATGTCCGGATCCTCCTTCGGCGCTTCGGGTCATGCTCTCATGGGATGTGCATGGAGCACATAATGTGTATGACACATTCCGCATGTATGATGCATGCCTTGTCCCGGCAGGCGGGACCGAGGCAGACCCCGAGGAGTTCTCTTTCATGGATGCCCCACAGCCGACCGTCCGGTCCGGCGGTGTGATCGCCACACTCGCCTTCGCCGGCACCGTGGCGGCGATCATGCAGACCCTGGTGACCCCGCTCATCGCGGAGCTGCCGAAGATCCTCGACACCTCGTCGTCCAACGCCGCCTGGGTGATCACCGTCACCCTGCTCGTCTCGGCGGTGTGCGTCCCGGTCTCCGGCCGCCTCGGCGACCTGCTCGGCAAGCGCCGGATGCTGCTCGTCTGCGCGGTGCCGCTGGTCGTCGGCTCGGTGGTGTGCGCGCTCTCGTCCACCGTCGTCCCGATGATCATCGGCCGCGGCCTCCAGGGCATGGGCATGGGCATGGTGCCGCTCGGCATCGCCCTGCTGCGCGACGTGGTGCCGAAGGAGAAGCTCAGCTCCTCCATCGCGCTGGTCAGCGCCTCCCTCGGCATCGGCGGCGCCCTCGGCCTGCCGATCGCCTCGGCCGTCGCCCAGTACGCCAACTGGCGCGTGCTGTTCTGGGGCTCCGCCGTCCTGGCGCTCGTCATCTTCGCCCTGATCTGGTTCCTGGTCCCGGACGTCCCGGCCGGTGCCAAGGGGCAGCGCTTCGACGCGCTCGGCGCCTTCGGCCTCGCCGTCGGCCTGGTCTGCCTGCTGCTCGCCGTCTCCAAGGGCGCCGACTGGGGCTGGGCCTCCGGCACCACGATCGGCCTGTTCGCCGCCTCCGTCGTGGTCCTCCTGGCCTGGGGCTTCTGGGAGCTGCGCACCACCGACCCGCTGGTCGACCTGCGCACCACCGCCCGCCCCCGGGTGCTGATCACCAACATCGCCTCGCTCTTCGTCGGCTTCGGCATGTACGCCGGCATGCTGATCGCGCCGCAGCTGCTCCAGTTCCCCGAGGCCACCGGCTACGGGCTCGGCCAGTCGATGCTCCAGGCCGGTCTCTGGATGGCCCCCGGCGGCGTCATGATGATGCTCATCTCGCCCTTCGGCGGAAAGCTCACCGACGCCCGGGGCCCGAAGTTCACCCTGATCAGCGGCGTCCTGGTGATCGCCGCCGCCTACGGCATCGGCATCGCGCTCATGGGCTCCGCCTGGGGCCTGATGCTGTTCCTCATGGTCAGCAGCAGCGGTGTCGGTCTCGCCTACGGGGCGATGCCCGCCCTGATCATGAGCTCGGTCCCGGCCTCCGAGACCGCCGCAGCCAACGGCTTCAACACCCTGATGCGCGCGCTGGGCACCTCGATCGGCGCCGCCGTCATCGGTGCGGTCCTCTCCCAGATGACCACCGAGACGGCCGGCTTCACCTTCACCTCCGAGGCGGGCTTCCGCACCGGTCTGATCTTCGGCTGCGGCGTCGCCCTCGTCGCCGCGCTGATCTCCGTGTTCATCCCGGCCGTGCGCGGCGCCGGAGCCACCGGCGCCCCGGCCGACGCGCCCGTCGCCCCCGAGGCGGTCACCGCCAAGGGCTGATCCCGCCCCGCCCGCCGGACGGCCCGGCCGCCTCCCCGCCAGGGGACGGCCGGGCCGTCCGCGTACGCGGGTTCAGGGCCGCCCCGACGGCGGCGCGCCCGCCAGGATCCACGGCTCCTGCCGCTCGTACAGCCGCCGCTCCTCCGCCGCTGTGCGCCGGCCCAGCACCGTGCCCAGCCAGCCCGCGACGAAGCCGACCGGGATGGAGACCAGACCGGTCGTCGTGTACGGGAACCAGTTGAAGTCGTCGTCCGGGAAGACCGAGTCCGGCGAGCCGGAGACCAGATTGGTGCCGGTCATCAGGACGAACACGCTCAGCGTGCCGGCGATGAGCGTGCACAGCAGTCCGGTACGGGTGAAGCGCCGCCAGAACATGCTGTAGACGAGCGCCGGGGCCAGCGCCGAGGCCCCCACGCAGAACGACAGGGTCGCCAGGGCCTGGAGGTTCCAGTGCCGGGCCGGGACCGCCAGCGCGATGGTCACCAGACCCACCACCACCGCCGCGCCCTGCGCGGCGGCCATCTCCGTCGGACCGTCCACCGGCCGCCGCTCCGGGCCGCGCACCCCGTGCGCGAACAGGTCGTGGGCCAGGGAGTTGGCGCAGGCCAGGATCATTCCGGCGACGGAGGCCAGCAGGGTCAGGAAGATCGCGGTGGTCATCGCCGTGACGGCCAGCGCCCCGCCCCGGCCGCCCGCCGCGACCACCCCGCTGACCTGGAGGATCGCGCTGTTGCCCTGGGGCGCGGCGGCGGTGATGGCGTCGTGGCCGACGAGCGCGGCGGCCCCGACGCCGATCAGGAAGAGCAGCGGGCACAGGGCGACGACCACGGTGACCGCCCAGGACATCGAGCGGCGGATGGCCGGGGCGGTGAGCGCGCTGGACATCCGCATGGTGATGTGCGGCAGACAGGCCGTGCCGAGCACGACGGTCAGCTCCGAGCTGATCATGTCGGCCGCGTTCCCGCCGAACTGGAGCCCGGAGCGCAGATACGCCCCGCCCGCCCCGCTGCCCTCCTTCGCGGCGGCGAACAGCGCCCCGGTGTCCCAGTGGAAGCGGTTCAGGATCAGCACGGAGACGGTGAGGCAGGCGGTGAACAGCACCACGATCTTGACGATGTGGACGAGCGCGGTGCCCTTCATCCCGCCGATCGCCGCATAGCCGATGATCACGATCCCGAGGACGACGACGCATCCGGTGCGGAAGTCGGAGCCGTCGAACCCCAGGATGAAGGCGAGGAGTTCGCCGCTGCTGGCGAGCTGGAAGACCATCATCGGCAGCAGCGCGGCCAGGGTGGCCGCGCACGCGGTGATCCGCACGGCCCGGCCCGGGGCCCGGCGGGTGAGCATGTCGCCCATGGTGAACCGGCCCGCGTTGCGCAGGGGTTCGGCCAGCAGGAACATCAGCAGCATCAGCGAGAGCGCGGTGCTCAGGGTGAGTACGAGGCCGTCGTAGCCGGTGAGGGCGATGATGCCGGTGGTGCCGAGGACGGTGGCGGCCGAGATGTAGTCGCCGGCGATGGCGAGCCCGCCCCGGAGCGGGGAGAGCGAGCGGTAGCCGGTGTAGAACTCGTCCAGGTCGTCGCGGTCGGGCCCGGTCAGCACGCAGAGCAGCAGCGTGATCGTGGCCACCGCGACGAAGGCGGCCAGGGACATGGACTGCGCGGACTCGTCGAAGCCGTTCATCGGTGGGCCGCCGTCCGGCGCAGGCCCGCCGCGCGGGGGTCCACGGTCCGCCGCGCGATCCGCTCGTACAGCGCGATCGCCAGCAGGGTGACGGGCAGTTGGCACAGTCCGAGGGCCAGACCGACGGTCAGCCCGCCGCCCACGGGCCTGCCCATGAAGGACGGGGCGAAGCCCGACAGGACCAGGAACAGCGTGAAGTAGCCGAGCGCGGTGAAGGTCGCGGTGCGCCGCAGCAGCCGGTAGGCGGCGCGCAGCCGGCGGAGGTCCCCGTGGTTCCCGGGCGCGGGGGTGAGCGCGGGGGGAGAGGGGGTGGCCGGTGGGGCGGTCCCGAGCGCGGACTGTCGCGGAGTGGTGCGCCGGGCGGGGTGCGGGGGGTCGTACGACATGGTGGTGCCGCTCCTCGCATGCTCGTGCGGTGCGGGAAGCGAACGTTACTCGCCGGTATGCGCGACTGGGGAGAGGTTTCGGTGAACTCCCCTTGTTCCGTACGGGAGTTGGCCGTAATTCGCCCCTCCTGGGCCGTCGTCGGGACGGCGGTGGACACGATCGTGCCGTCGACGGCCGCCAGCGCCATGCACAGCATCAGCGCGGCGACCACGGGACCGCGCCCCCGGGCCGCCGGAGAAGGGGCGGGTCCGGTTCCGGACCCCGATATCGCCTCTGTGCCGCCGTCCGTGGAGCCCACCAGGATTCCTTCCCTATGCATGTATCCGCCGGACACTGTCTCACCTGCGGCTGCCGGTGGGCAGGGGGCGCGGAGCGCCGGCCGGGCGGCCCGACGGCTCCACCCAGGGGTGGGGACCCGGGGGCGCAGTCCCCGAGAGCGGCATCCGCCCAGAGGAGCAGACCCCTAGGGGGAGCTCCTTACATCCGCCCAGGGACCGTTCCTCCCGCCGGAGGACGTGCCCGCTCCCCCCCGCTCCGTAGCGTTGTCGACAGACCGCGAGTGCGGGGGACCGGAAGGGACGGGGTGGGGAAAACCCCACCCGAAGACTGCGCTGCGCACCAGCGCGCAGGACCCCCTCCGACGACCAGACTTCACCACAGACGGCGACACCGCGTCGCCGACCGACCGAGGAGAAAACCGTGACAACGGCTGTCAGCATTCCCAGGCACGGGGGCACTGGAGGGCGTACGGCCGTGGCTGCGCGGGCGCGGCAGGTCGTCAAGGCGTACGGCACCGGGGAGACCCGGGTCGTCGCCCTCGACCATGTCGACGTGGACATCACCCGCGGCCAGTTCACGGCCATCATGGGCCCGTCCGGCTCCGGCAAGTCGACGCTCATGCACTGCCTCGCCGGACTGGACACCGTGACCTCCGGTCAGATCCACCTGGCGGAGACCGAGATCACCGGTCTCAAGGACAAGAAGCTCACCCAGCTGCGCCGCGACCGCATCGGCTTCATCTTCCAGGCGTTCAACCTGCTGCCGACGCTCAACGCCCTGGAGAACATCACGCTTCCCATGGACATCGCGGGCCGCAAGCCCGACGCCGCCTGGCTCCACCAGGTCGTGGAGACCGTGGGCCTGGCCGGCCGGCTCAAGCACCGCCCGACCGAGCTCTCCGGCGGCCAGCAGCAGCGCGTCGCCGTGGCCCGCGCGCTCGCCGCCCAGCCCGAGATCATCTTCGGCGACGAGCCCACCGGAAACCTGGACTCGCGGGCCGGCGCCGAGGTGCTGACCTTCCTGCGCAAGTCCGTCGACGAGCTGGGCCAGACCATCGTCATGGTCACCCACGACCCGGTCGCCGCCTCCTACGCCGACCGCGTCCTCTACCTCGCGGACGGCCGGATCGTGGACGAGATGCTCAACCCCACCGCCGACCAGGTGCTGGACCGCATGAAGGACTTCGACGCGCGCGGGCGGACGTCATGACCGTGTGGAAGACCTCGATGCGCAACTTCTTCGCGCACAAGGGACGCATGGCGCTCTCCGCCGTCGCCGTCCTGCTCTCGGTGGCGTTCGTGTGCGGCACGCTCGTCTTCACCGACACGATGAACACCACCTTCGACAAGCTGTTCGCGGCGACGTCGGCCGACGTCACGGTCAGCCCCAAGGCGGCCAAGGTCACCGACATGCCGGAGAACGGCAAGCCGGAGTCGCTGCCCGCCTCCCTCGTCGCCCGGGTCGCGAAGGCCGAGGGCGTCGAGAAGGCCGAGGGCGCCGTCTCCAGCGGCTCGGTCACCGTCGTCGACAGCCACAACAAGAACATGGGCTCCGACACCGGCGCCCCCACCCTCGCCGGCAACTGGACCTCCAACGACCTGCGGTCCATGGAGATCACCTCCGGCCACGCCCCGCGCGGCCCGACCGAGGTCATGGTCGACGCCGACACCGCCGACAAGCACGGCCTGAAGCTCGGTGACGAGCTGCGCACCATCACCGTCACCGGCGACATCCGCGCGAAGATCACCGGCATCGCCACCTTCAAGGTCACCAACCCGGGCGCGGCCGTCGTCTACCTCGACACGGCCACCGCGCAGCAGCGGCTCCTGGGCCGCCCCGACGCCTTCACCCAGATCTCCGTCACCGCCGCGTCCGGCGTCAGCGACGCCGTGCTGAAGCAGAACGTCACCAAGGCCCTCGACGGCTCGGGCGCGTACAAGGTCCGCACCCAGAAGGAGGCCGCGGCCGAGAACAAGGACTCCATGGGGTCCTTCCTGGACGTGATGAAGTACGCGATGCTCGGCTTCGCCGGGATCGCCTTCCTCGTCGGCATCTTCCTCATCGTCAACACCTTCTCCATGCTGGTCGCCCAGCGCACCCGCGAGATCGGCCTGATGCGGGCCATCGGCTCCAGCCGCAAGCAGGTCAACCGGTCCGTGCTGATCGAGGCGGTCCTGCTCGGCATCGTCGGCTCCGTCCTCGGCGTGGGCGCCGGCGTCGGACTGGCCGTCGGCCTGATGAAGGCCATGGGCGCCATCGGCATGGAGCTGTCCACCGAGGACCTCACCATCGCCTGGACGACCCCCGTGGTCGGCCTCGCGCTCGGCATCATCGTCACCGTCCTCGCCGCGTACATCCCGGCCCGCCGGGCCGGCAAGGTCTCCCCGATGGCCGCCCTGCGCGACGCCGGGACGCCCGCCGACGCCCGCTCGGGCTGGATCCGCGCCGGCATCGGCCTGGTCCTCACCGGCGGCGGCGCAGCGGCCCTGTGGGCCACCACCCGGGCCGACAAGGCGAGCGACGGCTCCGCGTACCTCGGGCTCGGCGTCGTGCTCACGCTCATCGGCTTCATCGTGATCGGCCCGCTGCTGGCCGGGATCGTCGTCCGGGCGCTCAGCGTCGTCGTCCTGCGGCTCTTCGGCCCGGTCGGCCGGCTCGCCGAGCGCAACGCCCTGCGCAACCCCCGCCGCACCGGCGCCACCGGCGCCGCCCTGATGATCGGCCTGGCCCTGGTGGCCTGCCTCTCGGTCGTCGGCTCCTCGATGGTCGCCTCGGCCACCGACGAACTCGACAAGTCCGTGGGCACCGACTTCATCGTGCAGTCGGGCAGCGGCCAGCTGATCGTGCCGCAGGCCGCCGAGGCCGTCGAGAAGACCCCCGGAATCGACCACGTCACCCACTACCGGGTCCTCAAGGCGGACCTCACCAACCCCGACGGCTCCACCGACGACACCCACGTCACGGCCGCCGACCCCACCTACCCCGAGGACCTGCGGCGCGAGACCGTCGCCGGCGATCTGGCCGCCGCCTACGGCGAGAACGCCATGTCGGTCGGCTCGGACTACGCCGACAAGCACGGCATCAAGGTCGGCGACACGATCACCGTCGACTTCAAGGCGGGCGACACCGCGAAGCTGAAGGTCGCGGCCATCACCTCCGACGACACCAACGTCGACCAGGGCGCGATGTACCTGAGCACCGCGACCGCCCAGCGCCACATCGCGCAGGGCAGCATGCCCTCGGACATGCTGCTGTTCGCCATGGCCGAGGACGGCAAGGAGAAGGAGGCGTACGCCGCCCTCAAGAGCTCGCTCGACGCCTACCCCCAGTACAAGGTGCAGAACCAGGCCGACTTCAAGCAGGACCTGAAGGACCAGATCGGCCAGCTCCTGAACATCGTGTACGGACTGCTCGCCCTGGCGATCATCGTCGCGGTCCTGGGCGTCGTGAACACCCTCGCCCTCTCGGTGGTCGAGCGGACACGGGAGATCGGCCTGATGCGCGCCATCGGCCTCTCCCGCCGCCAGCTGCGCCGGATGATCCGCCTGGAATCCGTGGTCATCGCCCTCTTCGGCGCCCTGCTCGGGCTCGGTCTGGGCATGAGCTGGGGCACCTCGGCCCAGAAGCTGCTGTCCCTGGAAGGTCTCCAGGTCCTGGAGATCCCCTGGCCGACGATCATCGCGGTCTTCGTCGGCTCCGCCTTCGTCGGACTGTTCGCCGCCCTGGTCCCGGCCTTCCGGGCCGGCCGGATGAACGTCCTCAACGCCATCGCGACCGACGGCTGAGGCAGACCCGCCCTAGACTGACCGCACCGGCCCCGGACGTTCCTCCAAACGCCCGGGGCCGGAATCGTGCGCCGGGTCCGGCCGTCCCGCCCGTCGGCGGGGCGGCTGTCGGCGCGGAGTCGTAGGCTGGGAACCCCGGCCCCTCCGGGGCGGTTCCCGGACCCCCGCGGGCGGGGAACCGCCCGCGGCACGTGTCGGGTCCTTCGCGTTGCCCCAGGGCGGCGCCCTCTGGCGGCAGCCGGCCGTCAGGACACCCCTCACCACCCGGACGGAAGCCCTTCATGAGCCTGCACGGTCTGCTGGATGTCGTCGTACGTGATCCGGCGCTCGACGAAGCGGTGAAGGCCGCCGTCGACGGCCACCGCATGCACATCGACCTGGTCGGCCCGCCGGCCGCGCGACCCTTCACCGTCGCCGCGCTGGCCCGGGACGCCCGGCGCACCGTGCTCGCCGTCACCGCCACCGGCCGCGAGGCCGAGGACCTGGCCGCCGCGCTGCGCACCCTGCTGCCCGCCGACTCGATCGCGGAGTTCCCGTCCTGGGAGACCCTGCCGCACGAACGGCTCTCGCCCCGCTCCGACACCGTGGGACGCCGGCTCGCCGTGCTGCGCCGGCTCGCGCACCCCCGCGCCGACGACCCCGAGACCGGCCCGGTCTCCGTCGTCGTCGCACCGATCCGCTCCGTGCTCCAGCCGCAGGTCAAGGGGCTCGGGGACCTGGAGCCCGTGGCGCTGCGCACCGGACAGAGCGCCGATCTCGGCGCGACCGTCGAAGCACTGGCGGCCGCCGCCTACGCCCGGGTCGAACTGGTCGAGAAGCGCGGCGAGTTCGCGGTGCGCGGCGGCATCCTGGACGTCTTCCCGCCGACCGAGGAGCACCCGCTGCGGGTGGAGTTCTGGGGCGACGACGTCGAGGAGATCCGCTACTTCAAGGTCGCCGACCAGCGCTCCCTGGAGGTCGCCGAGCACGGCCTGTGGGCGCCGCCCTGCCGCGAGCTGCTCCTCACCGACGAGGTACGGGAGCGGGCCGCCGCCCTCGCCCAGGCCCACCCCGAGCTGGGCGAACTGCTCGACAAGATCGCCGAGGGCATCGCGGTCGAGGGCATGGAATCGCTCGCCCCGGTCCTCGTCGACGACATGGAACTGCTGCTCGACGTGCTGCCCGAGGGTGCGATGACCGTCGTCTGCGACCCCGAGCGGGTCCGGACCCGGGCCGCCGACCTCGTCGCCACCAGCCAGGAGTTCCTCCAGGCCTCGTGGGCGGCGACGGCCGGCGGGGGAGAGGCTCCGATCGACGTCGGCGCGGCCTCGCTGCGCGGCATCGCGGACGTCCGCGACCGCGCCCGCGAGCTGGGCATGATGTGGTGGTCGCTCTCCCCGTTCGCCGCCGACGAGGAGCTGGACGACGACACCCTGAAGCTCCGGATGCACGCCCCGGAGACGTACCGGGGCGACACCGCCCGCGCCCTCGCGGACACCAAGGGCTGGCTGGCCGACGGCTGGCGCACGGTCTACGTCACCGAGGGCCAGGGCCTCGCCTCCCGCACCGTCGAGGTGCTGAGCGGCGAGGGCATCCCCGCTCGCCTCGACCCGGACCTGGCCGAGGTCACCCCCTCCGTCGTCCACGTCTCCTGTGGCGCCATCGACCACGGCTTCGTCGATCCGGCGCTGAAGCTCGCCGTGCTCACCGAGACCGACCTCACCGGCCAGCGCACCGCCACCAAGGACCTGGGCCGGATGCCGGCCCGCCGCAGGAAGACCATCGACCCGCTGACGCTGGAGACCGGCGACTACATCGTCCACGAACAGCACGGCGTGGGCCGCTACATCGAGATGGTGCAGCGCACGGTCCAGGGCGCCACCCGTGAGTACCTGCTCGTGGAGTACGCCCCCGCCAAGCGCGGCCAGCCCGGCGACCGGCTGTACATCCCCACCGACCAGCTGGAGCAGGTCACCAAGTACGTCGGCGGCGAGGCCCCCACGCTGCACCGGCTCGGCGGTGCCGACTGGACCAAGACCAAGGCGCGCGCCAAGAAGGCAGTCAAGGAGATCGCCGCCGACCTGATCAAGCTCTACTCGGCGCGGATGGCCGCCCCCGGCCACACCTTCGGCCCGGACACCCCCTGGCAGCGCGAGCTGGAGGACGCCTTCCCGTACGCGGAGACGCCCGACCAGCTCACCACCATCGCCGAGGTCAAGGAGGACATGGAGAAGTCCGTCCCGATGGACCGGCTGATCTGCGGCGACGTCGGCTACGGCAAGACCGAGATCGCCGTCCGGGCGGCCTTCAAGGCGGTCCAGGACGGCAAGCAGGTCGCCGTCCTCGTCCCCACCACCCTCCTCGTCCAGCAGCACTACGGCACCTTCACCGAGCGCTACTCCCAGTTCCCCGTCACCGTGCGGGCGCTCAGCCGCTTCCAGTCGGAGACCGAGTCCAAGGCGACCCTCGAAGGGCTCCGCGAGGGCTCCGTCGACCTGGTCATCGGCACCCACCGCCTCTTCTCCTCCGAGACGAAGTTCAAAGACCTGGGCCTGGTCATCGTCGACGAGGAGCAGCGCTTCGGCGTCGAGCACAAGGAGCAGCTGAAGAAGCTCCGCGCCAACGTGGACGTCCTCACCATGTCCGCGACGCCCATCCCCCGTACGCTCGAAATGGCGGTCACCGGCATCCGCGAGATGTCGACGATCACCACCCCGCCCGAGGAGCGCCACCCGGTGCTCACCTTCGTCGGCCCGTACGAGGAGAAGCAGATCGGCGCGGCCATCCGCCGCGAACTGCTCCGCGAGGGCCAGGCGTTCTACATCCACAACCGGGTGGAGTCCATCGACCGGGCCGCCGCCCGGCTGCGCGAGATCGTCCCCGAGGCGCGGATCGCCACGGCGCACGGGCAGATGTCCGAACAGGCCCTGGAACAGGTCGTGGTGGACTTCTGGGAGAAGAAGTTCGACGTCCTGGTCTCCACGACGATCGTGGAGTCCGGCATCGACATCTCCAACGCCAACACCCTGATCGTGGAGCGCGGCGACAACTTCGGCCTCTCCCAGCTGCACCAGTTGCGCGGCCGGGTCGGCCGCGGCCGCGACCGGGGGTACGCCTACTTCCTCTACCCGCCGGAGAAGCCGCTCACCGAGACCGCCCACGAACGTCTGGCGACCATCGCCCAGCACACCGAGATGGGCGCCGGCATGTACGTGGCGATGAAGGACCTGGAGATCCGCGGCGCGGGCAATCTGCTCGGCGGCGAGCAGTCCGGCCACATCGCGGGCGTCGGCTTCGACCTGTACGTCCGGATGGTCGGCGAGGCCGTCGCGGACTACCGGGCCTCCCTGGAGGGCGGGGTGGAGGAGGAGCCGCCGCTGGAGGTCAAGATCGAGCTGCCGGTCGACGCGCACGTCCCGCACGACTACGCCCCCGGCGAGCGGCTGCGCCTCCAGGCATACCGCTCGATTGCCTCGGCCTCCTCGGAGGACGACATCAGGGCGGTGCGCGAGGAGCTGACCGACCGCTACGGCAAACTGCCGGAGCCCGTGGAGAACCTGCTGCTGGTGGCCGGTCTGCGGATGCTGGCCCGCGCCTGCGGGGTGGGTGACATCGTGCTCCAGGGGCCGAACATCCGCTTCGCCCCGGTGGAGCTGCGCGAATCGCAGGAGCTGCGGCTCAAGCGCCTCTACCCGAAGACGGTGATCAAGCCGGCCGTGCACCAGATCCTGGTGCCGCGCCCCACCACCGGGAAGATCGGCGGAAAGCCGGTCGTGGGCCGCGAACTGCTGGCGTGGACCGGGGAGTTCCTGACGACGATCCTGGGCTCGTGACCGGGGCCGCGCCGGGCCGCGAGCGGCGGCCCGGCGCGGTGCCGGCGCAGGGTCAGCCGAGGGGCCCCAGCCGCATCGCGGCCGGACCTCGCCCCGCGGTGTTGGTGCAGCGGCGGTCGCCCGACGGCCGCTCCAGCTGGAGGGTCAGACAGGTGCCGAGGGCCTTCTGACCGTAGCTGTTGGGGTGCAGGGACTCCTGCTTCTGACCTTGTCCGATGCCGGAGGTCACGAAGCGGACCCACTCGCCGGCCGTGCCGGAGGGCGGGTCGGCGGGACCGGCCTGACGGGTCGTCGTCGCGCACACCTCGCGCCCCTCGAAGGCGCCGGACAGGTCCAGGAACTCCGCGCCGCCGTCGTCGGCCGCCCCGGCCAGAACAGAACTGATCTCGGGGACCAGCTCGTCGTGCGCCCAGGTGAGGTCCTTGTCGAAGAAGGGGCAGCCGCCGGAACTCAGCCGGTCGTACTTCTCGCCGGGGTAGCGGATGCGGCCGGCGTCGGGGAGGGGAGAGGGGTACGACTGGAGGACGAGGCGGTACGAACCGGCCGGGTGGCCGGCCCGTGCGAGGGCGGTCCGCACATCGGCCAGGGTGTCCACGGCGGCCTGCCGCACGCCCGGCAGGCGCTGGGCGACCTGCTCGGCCGCGTCCGGCGCGCACGGGGAGCCGCCGAAGGGCTTGACGAACTCGGTCGCGCAGCCGGTGATGATGTCGGAGAAGCCGAGGTCGTTGCCGCCGATCGACACGACGACCGCCCGCACGTCCCGGCCCGCCGCCACGTCCTCCAGCTCGGCGGCCTGCGAGCGCTGGCCCTTGAACGGCTCGCCGCCGTTCTCGGGCAGGAGCACCGCCTTCGAGGTCGCCCCCGAGCAGGCGAGGTTGAGGCGGCTGACGTCGAGGGTGACGGACTGGACCTCGGCCACGTCGGAGCGGTTGCAGCCGCTGTCGTAGGACGACCCGTACACCCGGTACGGATCGCTCTCGCCGGTCGCCGGGTCCCAGGCCCGGTCGGTGCCGGAGTAGCCGTTCGCGCTCTCGTTGCTGTTCCCGGCCCAGCGGCCGGCCTCGCCGGAGATGAAGCTGTCGCCCAGGGAGACCAGGAGCGGGGCCTCGGCGGCGGCCGGTACGGCCCGGGAGCCGGACGCGGAGGCGGCGGAGGCGGTGAGCACGCCCGGGACCGTGAGCGCGCAGACGGCGGTGGCGGTGGCCGCGAGCACCTTGGAGCGGCGTGAAGCAGAAATGATCATGCAGTGGTTGTCGGCAGTCGGGCGGTGGGCGGTGAGGTCCGGTGCGGGGTTTGCAGCCGAATGGCCCAGTGGGGAACGGGAGTTGTGTGCAGTGACCGTCAGAAGCGGTCAGGGCCGGTCACGCGTGCGCGCCTGCGGTGCGATGTGAGAGTTGACTCTCATAAAGTATGAGAGCATCCTCTCACGTCATGGACTCCAGCAACCGCATGGGTGACATCGAGATCACCGACCCGCAGGCGATGCGCGCCCTGGCGCACCCGGTGCGCCTCGCGATCCTCGACCGGCTCCGCCGCGAGGGACCGGCGACCGCGACCGAACTGGCCCCGCACGTCGGCGCGACCCCCTCGGTGACCAGTTGGCACCTGCGCCACCTGGCGTCCTTCGGACTCGTCCGCGACAGCGAGCCGGGCCCCGACCGCCGCAGCCGCCGCTGGGAGGCGGTGGCACGCGGCTTCCGCTTCCTGGAGCCGGACGACCCGGCGGACGAGGAGGGCCGGGCGGCGGCGCGGGAGCTGTCCCGCCAGATGTTCCGCCGCTACGCGGACCTGCCCGGCCGCTGGGCGGACGAGACCGAACCCGGGCTCCCCGCGGAGTGGCGGGCCCCGGCCGGTCTCGCGTACACGCGGATCGACGTCTCGGCCGAGGAGCTGGCCGCCGTCCAGGACGCGATCGAGCGCGTCCTCGCCCCGTACGCCACCCGCCCCCCGTCCGCCCGCCCGGCGGACAGCAGGGGCGTACGGCTGCTGCGGTACGTGCTGCCGGAGGGCGACGGCGCGGAGGAACCGGGGGCGGAGGAACCGGGGGCGGAGGGTGAGCCGACCGGGGCGGACGGGCGGGAGCGGACACCGTGACGGGGGCGGGCGGGTCGGACGGGATATCCCGGGGGCTCGGGCGGGACCCGGGATTCCGGCGCTTCTGGGCGGGGCACACGGTCTCCCAGTTCGGCGACCGGATCACCGAACTCGCCCTGCCGCTGATCGCGGTCGAGGCGCTGGACGCCTCGGCGAACCAGGTCGCGTGGCTGACGGCACTGATCTGGACGCCCAACCTGCTGGCGATCGTGCTGGGCGCCTGGGTGGACCAACGCCCGGACAAACGGCGCCTGATGATCGTCGCGGACGTGCTGCGCGCGGCGTTCCTGCTGAGCCTTCCGCTGGCATGGGCGCTGGACGCGGTGACGCTGATCCAGCTGTACGGGGTGGCGGTCCTCGCGGGCGCGGCGGGGGTGCTGTTCAACACGGCGTACCCGCCGTTCTTCGTCCGGCTGGTGCCGCGCGAGGCGTACGTGGCCGCCAACAGCCGGCTCAGCGCGAGCCGTTCGGCCTCGCAGGTGGCGGGCCCGGCGCTCGGCGGCGTCCTCGTGCAGGCGTTCACCGCGCCCGTGGCGGTGGTGGTGGACGCGCTGACGTTCCTGGTGTCGGCGCTGCTGATCGGGCGGGTCCCGGTCGGCGAGGAACCGAAGGGCGGCGCCCCGGACGGGCCTGCGGTGCCGTTGCTGCGGCGGGCCCGTGAAGGGCTGGCGTTCGTGGTGCGGCATCCGGTGCTGCGGGCGACGCTGGGGTGCGCGGCCACGGTCAACTTCTTCACGTTCGTGGCCGGGACGGGCCTGATCGTGCTGTACGCCCGCCGGGACCTCGCCCTCGCGCCCGGCACGATCGGGCTCGCCCTGGGCATCGGGGCCACCGGCGCCCTCCTCGGCGCGCTCTGCGCCCCCGCCGTCTCCCGCCGCCTGGGCATCGGCCGCACGATCGTCGCCGGCGCCGTCCTCTTCCCCGCCCCGCTCGCCCTCGCCGCCATGGCGGGCGGCCCCCTCTGGCTGCGCGCCGGCACCCTGGCCGGGGCGGAGTTCCTCTCCGGATTCGGCGTCATGCTCTTCGACGTCAACCTCAACTCGCTCCAGACGACGGTCATCCCCGACGCCCTGCGCAGCCGCGTCGCCGGCGCCTACAGCACCCTCAACTACGGCGTCCGCCCCCTCGGCGCCCTCACCGGCGGCGCCCTCGCCACCACCTTCGGCCTCCGCGCCACCCTCCTCACCGCCGCCCTCGGCGGCGCGCTCTCCGCCCTCTGGCTCCTCCCGTCCCCGGTCCCGTCCCTGCGGACACTGGGCCGGGCCGAGGGGGAGATGGGCGCGGGGGCGAGGTGAGGGGGGGACGGGGGCGGGAATCCGCGTACACCCGCATGGCGCGGACGCGCCCCCACGCCCCCCGTATCAGCCCCCCGCCCCCCGCCCGAACGCCAGCTCCGCCACCTTCCTGAACACCGTCTCCGGGTCCGTGTCGCCGACCGCCGGGTCCAGGTTTCCGCTGAGGAGGAGGGTGGCGAAGCCGTGGGCGAGGGACCAGGCGGCGATGCCGGTGAGGCGGGCGTCCTCGGGGGTGGGGGCGGGGAGGGCGGAGACGCCGGCGCGGAGTTCGGCGGTGGCGCGGGCCTTGGCGGCGAGGAGGGCGGGGTCGTCGGTGCGGTAGAGGTCGGGGCGGAACATCACCTGGAAGTGGGCCGGGTGCTCGGCGGCGAAGCGGACGTAGCGCACGCCGCGTTCGCGGAGGTCCGGGGCCTCGGCGAGGGCGTCGGCGAAGAGGGTGTAGCCCTCGGCGGCCACGGCGGTCAGGAGGCCGGCGCGGTCCTTGAAGTGGTGGGCGGGGGCGGCGTGGGAGACGCCGGCCCGGCGGGCCAGGTCGCGGAGGCTGAGGGCGGCGGGGCCCTCGGTGCGGATGACGTCGAGCGCGGCGGTGAGGACGGCCCGCCGCAGATCGCCGTGGTGGTAGGTGCGGTCGGCGCGGTCACTGGTCATGGCAGCAGCGTACGCCGAATCTAGGCATTGACAAGTTTCCGGCTACGGGTGCAGTCTGGTCGGCGTCGGAGATCTAGACAGTGACAAGATGGGTGGGGACTCCCGCCCCGGAAGGCGGAGCCGTGGGAGACAGGACCGAGGACCTGGGCAGTGTGCGGCGCATGTGGCACCTCCTTGAGCCGCTGCACGCCGTGCTCTACTACGCGCCCGAGGCATTCGAGGAGGCCGCCGCGCTCGGGTACGCCACCGAGGAGCGCTGGCCGAGCTACTTCGCCTGGCGCGCGGCGCCGCTCGGCGCGGACGGGGCGGACGCCGCCCGCGTCACGGAGACCTTCCACAGCTTCAGCCCGGCGACGGTGGCCGCCCACGTCCCGGCCGTCTGGTCCGTCGCCGCGCCCGGGCCGGTGCTCGACGCCCGCGTCCGCGCCGTCGACCGGACCTGGCGCACCCTGCTGGGCGACGCCGCCGGCGCCCCCGACACCGCCGAGGCCGCCGCGCTGCTCACCCGTGTCGCCCGCGCCGCCGACACGGCCGGCCGGCCTCTCGCCGCCGCCAACGCCGCCCTGCCCGCACCGGACGCCCCGCACCTCGCGCTCTGGCACGCCGCCACCGTCCTGCGCGAACACCGGGGCGACGGCCACCTCGCCGCGCTCGCGGACGCCGGACTCGACCCGGTCGAGTCCCTCGTCTCCTTCGCCGCGATCGGCGCCGCCCCTCCCGAGGTCTTCGCCGGCCGGGGATGGAGCGCCGAGGAGTGGGAGCAGGGCGCCGAACGGCTGCGGAAGCGCGGGCTGGTGGCGGCGGACGGCACGGCCACGGACGCGGGCCGCGCCCTGCGCGCCGAGGTCGAACGCCGCACCGACGAGGCGGCGGCAGCCCCCTGGCAGGTCCTCGATGCCGCCGAACGCGAGCGGCTGACCGACCTTCTGGGACCCCTCTGGGTCGCGGCCATCGGCTCCGGACTCCTCCCCTCCGAGACGACCCTGGGCATCGGGAAGGTGTGAGGCGGCGGGGTGTGCCGCCCGGCCCGCTCTGTGATTCGGGCCGCATCTCGCGTACACGCCTGCCATGAACACGTCCTCACGGGGAAGGGGTCCGTAGGATTCCCGGACCAGTTCGGCTTTCTCCCCGTCAGGACGGCTTCGAGTGATATCTCCCCGCGTGTGTCGAGTGACCGTGCCCGCCCTGGGCCTGCTGGCCGCCCTGGCCCTCACCGGCTGCGACCCCGAGCCCTCGTCCTCGTCGTCCGCCTCGGGCGGTTCCCAGGGCGGCGGCCGGGCGGCAGCCACCGGCTTCGGCGCCAGCCCCCTGGAGAACCCCGACGGGACGAAGCCGGGGCTCGCCCCGCTCACCTCCGAGCAGGACCGGGCCGCCGCCCGGAAGGTCATCGAGAAGGTCGTCACGAAGGGCCGGGGACCCAAGACCGGATACGCGCGCGACAAGTTCGGCAGCGCCTGGAAGGACTCCGTCGACGGCATAGCGTTCGCCCGCAACGGCTGTGACACGCGGAACGATCTGCTGGCCCGCGACGGCAAGGACATCGCCCTGCGCTCCGGCTCCGACTGCGTCGTCGTCTCCATGACGCTCAAGGACCCGTACACCGGCACCACCATCGCCTGGCGCAAGCAGCAGGCGACCCGGGTCCAGATCGACCACGTCATGCCCCTCTCCTACGACTGGCAGATGGGCGCCTCCCGCTGGAGCGAGGCCAAGCGCCAGCGGATCGCCAACGACCCGCTCAACCTCCTTCCCGTGGACGGCCCTGCCAACAACGCCAAACGGGACTCCGGGCCGGCCTCCTGGCTGCCGCCGTACAAGCCGGTGCGCTGCTCGTACGCGCTGCGGTTCGCCCAGGTCGCGCTGAAGTACGAACTGCCGGTCACGGCCCCGGACAAGCGGGTCATGCTGGAGCTGTGCGGCGGCTGATCCCCCGGGGGTCCGGGGGAGGTGCGGCGAGGGGCGTTGTACTGTACGGCGTCCGTGCCGGTCGGGCGTGTGCGTGCGAACGGCTCCCGGCCCGCCCGCGTCCCTCCCCTCCGAAGGAAAACAGAGCGTGAAGTCAGCCGTGCCGTCCGGCACCCCGTTGCCCGGAACCCCTCGCCGTCCGGGGGGTCCGGCATGAGGACCCGGCGCACCTGGCGGGGCAGAACCCCCGAGCCCCGGACCCGGACGCTCCGGGCGCGGCCGGTCCTCGCCCGGGCGGCCGGGCTGCTGCGCGGGCGGCGCGGGGCGTGGACCGGCGCCGGGGTGCTGCTCGTCGTCGGCGTGCTCGTGGCCGTCTGGGCGTTCGGCGGCGACGAGGAGACGCCGACACCGCCGGACTCCCGGGCCCGCCAGTACCGGGAGTTCGACGCCTGTCTGCTCACCGGGGAGTCCGGGATCACCGGCGGGGACGCCGCCGCCGTCTGGCGGGGCATGCGGCGCGCCTCCGACGCGACCCGGGTCCGTGTCACCCATGTGCCGGTGATGGGCGAGCAGTCGGCCGCCAACGCCCTGCCCCACCTCGACGGGCTGATCCAGCGCGACTGCGAGATGGTCCTCGCCACCGGGGCCGCGCAGACCGAGGCCGTACGCGACCGGGCGAAGGACCGTCCCCGGACGCGGTTCGTCGTCGTCGGAACCGAAAAAGGCGAACAGGACGTGAACGAAACCCGCCTGACGGTCGTGAAGCCGGGTGACGGGCTGGCCGACGAGGTCGACGCCGTCGTTCGACAGGCCGTCAAGGACGCACACCCGTAGGGCGACGACCACGCGATGCGCGCCGATGAGATAAACATCGCATAAGTTTGGCGCGAACTGAGTGGATGATGCACCGATGAATACGGCAGTCTCGCGAGGCCCTATGTAGGTCTTGTGAAGAGAAAGCTGCCCCGATGCGTGCTCGATGGCGAAGACCATCATCGTTGTTCCCCCCGGGTCCGGTAGGACGCCGCAGGGCGAGAGGCACGGCGCTGGCCGTGCTCGTCTCGTTCTCCTGCATGCTCACCACCGAGACGGCGTCCGCCGCCGGTGAGACGCTGCCGGCCCTGTCGATGCCGAAGATGTCCCTGTCCGGCCTCTGGGAGTGGCTGGACGAGAAGCCCCATCCGCGCACCCCCGAACAGGAGACCGGAACCGCCCGGGGCAAGAGCCACCAGGCCACCGCGGACCAGACCCGCGGCAAGCTCGGCAACGGCCACCGGCCGGGCAAGGGCAAGGGCGAACTGCCCGCCTACACCCGCGCCACCGACCGCCCCTCCACCGCCGTCACCGACCGCGCCGCGGGCAACGCCAAGAGCTTCGACGCGAAGACCAGCAAGCGGAACGCGAAGAAGTCCACGGCCACGTCCGACTACTTCGTCAACGCCGACGGCTCGACCACCGTCCGCCACTACGCCGGCCGGTCCAACTACAAGGGCGCGGACGGCGGCTGGAAGCCGATCGACACCGCCCTGACCCGCGACACGGACGGCCGGCTCCAGCAGGCCGCCAACTCCCTGGACGTCGAGTTCGCCCCCGACGCGGGCGACCAGCAGCTCGCCTCCGTCGACTTCGGCGGCGGCCGCAGCCTCGCGTACGCGCTGCGCGGCGCGAAGAAGGTGTCCGCCACCGTCGACGCCGAGAACAACGCCACGTACGCCGGCGTCCTGCCCGACACCGATCTGCTGCTCTCGCCCCTCACCGAGGGGTTCAAGGAGCGGCTGGTCCTGCGGTCCAAGGACGCCCCGCACTCCTGGCTGTTCCCCCTCGACGTCCGGGGGCTCACCCCGCGCGTCGCGGAGAACGGGGACGTGGAGTTCACCGACGGGGACGGGGAGGTGACGGCCACCATTCCCCACGCCTTCATGGAGGACTCCCGCATCGACCCGCGCTCGGGCGACGCGGCGCTGTCCCGGGCGGTCACCTACGAACTGACCACCACCGCCGAGGGAAAGCCCGCGCTGCGGCTCACCGCCGACAGCGACTGGCTGAACGACCCGGCGCGGGCCTACCCGGTCACCGTCGACCCGACGATCACCGCCGGGAACTCGACGTACGCGCAGAACACCATCGGCGGCGACCACTCCACCGAGAACCAGATCAAGGTCGGCAGCTACGACTCCGGCACCAACAAGGCGAACTCGTTCCTCCAGTTCTCCACGCTGAACACCGCGCTCAAGGGCCAGCGGGTCACCGCCGCCACCCTGAACGTCTACGCGATCTGGTCCGCGACCTGCACCGCCGAACCCTTCTCGGTCAGCCCGATCACCAAGTCCTGGACCCCCTCCGGAGTCACCTCCTACCCGGGCCCGGCCTACGGCTCCGCGATCGGCACGGCCACCGTCGCCCCCGGCGCCTCCTGCTCCAACAACGCGGGCGGCACCAACGACCTGAGCATCGGCGTGAAGATGCCGGTCAAGCTGGACACGGCGTGGTTCGACAGCGTCGCCACCGGCACCACCAGCTACGGACTGGCGCTCACCGCGCCGACCGGTGACGGGCTGCACTGGAAGAAGTTCCACTCCGACAACAGCACCACGGCCGGATTCCGTCCCGCCCTGGACCTGACCTACACGCCGAACAAGGCGCCGCAGATCAACGCCCAGTACCCGCCGGTCAACCACCAGGCGAACACGCTCCAGCCCGAGCTGCTGGTCTACGCGAGCGACGCCGACAAGTGGCCGATGACGGCCCTGACGTACGCCTTCGAGGTGTACGACGCGGACAGCGACAGCACCACGCCGGTCGCCACCTCGGGGGTGATGACCAAGAGCAGCTGGAAGATACCCGCCGGCAAGCTCAAGTGGAGCAAGAACTACGACTGGTACGTCAGCGTCACCGACGGCTACGACTCGGTGATGTACTCGGCGTCCCGCTTCGCCACCGCCGTACCGCAGCCACCGGTCACCTCGGGCCTCGCCCAGAACACCGACGGCCACGAGTTCGACCCCAGCGACGCCAACTACACCACCGAGGACACCGACGCCGAGGTCGAGGTCGTCGGCCCGTCCCTGTCCGTGGAGCGTTCGTACAACAGCCGCGACCCGCGCACCGACGGCGGCTTCGGCGCCGGCTGGGCGACGGTCACGGACATGACGGCCGTCGAGGTGAAGGACGGCGCGGGAACCCTGACCAGCGTCGTCATCACCTATCCGGGCGGTGAGCAGGTCGCCTTCGGCCGCAACGCCGACGGCACGTTCGTGCCCCCGATGGGACGGTACGCACGGCTCGCACCGGCCGCGTCCGGCGGCGGCTACGTCCTGACCGACAAGGACTTCACCGCCTACGCCTTCCAGCAGGCGGTGACCGGCCGCACCGGCACCTTCGCGATCTCCTCCATCAAGGACTACGCGAACCGGACCGAGACCTTCGCGTACACGAGCGGCAGGCTCGCCAAGGTCACCAACACCACGTCGAACCGGTCGCTGTCCTTCACCTGGACGACGCCCGCCGGGGCCACCGCCCCGCACGTCTCGACCGTGACCACGGACCCGGCCACCGCCGGGGACGCGAGCACCGCCCAGGTCTGGAAGTACGGCTACAGCGGCGACCAGCTCACCTCGGTCTGCCCGCCCGCCGACCCCACCAAGTGCACGGTCTACGGCTACGCCACGGGCAACCACTACCGCACCACCGTCCTGGACGCCGACCCGTTCGCCTACTGGCGCCTCGGGGAGACGAGCGGCACGGTCGCGACGGACACGGTCGACCTCAACCAGGGCCGGTTCAACGGCCAGTACCACAATGTGACCCTCGGCGGGACGGGCCCGCTGGCCGGCTCCACGCAGAAGGCCGCCACGTTCAACGGCACCACCTCGTACGTCGAGATCCCGAGCGCCCCCGGCGCCACGCCCTCGTACACGACGGTGTCGCTGTGGTTCAAGACCACCCAGGCGGGCGGTGTCCTCTTCTACTACGGGGACAAGCCGCTCAGTGACGCCGACCCGGTCGCCAACACCACGAAGAACACCCCGGCGGTGTACGTGGGCACGGACGGCAAGCTCCGCGGCTGCCTGGCCATGTCACCGGGGTGCATGACCACCACCACGTCCACGGCCACCGTCACGGACGGGAAGTGGCACCACGTCGCCCTCACCGGCGCCGCCACCACCCAGACGCTGTACCTCGACGGTGCCAAGCAGGGCAGCCTCGCCGGCACCATCAACGACTGGGAGCAGCCCTACATCTCCTTCGGCGCCGGCGTGAACACCGACGGCTGGCCGGCCATGAACGCCTCGGACACCCTGGGGCACTACGCGGGCCAGATCGCCGAGGTGGCGATCTACACCGAGGCGCTGGACCCGTCGGTCATCACCGCGCAGTACAACGCGGCCACCCGGTCCGCCGGACTGCTCAACAAGATCACCACGCCGGGCGGCAAGACCCAGTCGGCCGTCACCTACGGCACCACCGACGACCTGGTCCTCCAGGCCACCGACGGCGACGGCGGCACCTGGAAGCTCAACCCGGCCACCGTCACCGGCTCCTCGCAGGTCTACCGCTCCGCGGTGATGGGCACGGCACCCGCCGGGTACTGGCGCCTGGACGACACCCAGGGCGCGGCCCAGGCCGCGAACGAACTGCACACCGGCTTCGGTACGTACAACAGCGTCACGCAGGGCGTGGCCGGTCCGTTCGGCACCGGTGACGTCACGGCCGCGCAGTTCAACGGCACCAGCTCGTACGCGGAGATCCCGTACGGCACCTGGCACAAGGGCGACCGCTCCGTGGAGCTGTGGTTCAAGACCGCCAAGCCCGGTGTGCTGATCGCGGACCAGGCCAAGGCGGTGAACGACGCGGCCGGGGCGAGCGGTCCCATCAACCCGGTCCTCTACGTCGGCGCGGACGGCAAGCTGCGCGGCCACTGGTACAGCGCGGCGGGTTCGGCCGCCACCGACTTCGGATCCAAGGACAAGGTCGACAACGACGCCTGGCACCACGCGGTCCTCTCCGCGACCGGTACCACGCAGACCCTGTACGTGGACGGCGTCAAGCAGGCCGACTTCACCGGCGCCCCCAACGACCAGACGAACACCCGCACCTTCGTCGGCGCGGGCTTCGCCAAGGGCTGGATCAGCGCGCCGGCCGACGTCAGCTACTTCACCGGTTCCATCGCCGAGGTCGCCGTGCACGCGGGCGGGCTCACCGAGGAGCAGGTCGAGCAGCACTGGTCGGCGTACAAGGCGTCCTCGGGCGTCGCCCCGGTGCGGACGGTGAAGCTCACCGACCCCACCCAGAAGACGCTGACCTACGTCTACGACGCGGAGATGGGCAACCGCCTGATCGCCGCGATCGACACCAACGGCAAGCGGACCACCTACGGCTACGACACGGCGGGCTTCCTGCACACCGTGACGGACGCCAACGGCAACCGCTCGGTCACCGGTCACGACATCCGCGGCAACACGGTCTCGCAGACCATGTGCCAGGACACCGCCGCGGGCAAGTGCGCCACCGACTACTACACCTACTACCCGGACTCCACGACGGCGTTCCCGCCGATGGACCCGCGCAACGACCTGGTGCTCACCGAGCGCGACGGCCGTTCCTCGGGCCCGACGGACAACACCTACCTGACCAGCTACGTGTACGACACGGCGGGCAACCTCACCTCGGTGACGACGCCGCCGGTGCCGGGCCACCCGAACGGGCGGACCGCCACCACGGCGTACACGACCGCCACCACCCCGGCGGCGGAGGGCGGCACCGCGAAGGCGCCGGCCGGACTGGTCGCGGAGGTCGTCACGCCGGGCGGCCGGAAGACGACGTACTCCTACTTCGCCAACGGTGACGTCGCCGAGATCACCGACGCCAACGGGGCGAAGGAGAGGTCCACCTACGACAACCTGGGGCGCCAGCTCACCAGGACCGAGGTGAGCGACGCCCGGCCGGACGGGCTCACCACGACCCTGACGTACGACAAGGACGACCAGGTCCTCACCGAGACCGACCCGCCGGTCACCAACCGGGTCACCGGAGCCGTGCACACCGCGCGGACGTCCACGGTCTACGACGCCGACGGCAACGTCTCCTCGCAGACGGTCACGGACCTCACCGGCGGTGACGCCCCGCGCGCCACGTCGATGACGTACGACGCGTACAACCGCATGGCGTCCCGGACCGATCCGGGCGGCGACACCACGTCGTTCGAGTACGACGTCTACGGCAACAAGGTCAAGGAGACCGACCCCGCCGGCAACGTCAACACGTACACCTACGACGGCGAGGGCCGGCCGCTCACGACCAACCTGCTGAACTACACGGGCGATCCGGCGAACCCGTCGCCGCCCACCACCCTGGTGCAGGAGTCGCGGGCCTACGACCCGGGCGGCCGGCTCGCGTCGATCACCGACGCGATGGGCCACGTCACGGCGTACACGTACACCGACGACGGACTCGCGGCCACCGTGGTCCGCAAGGATCCGGCCAACGGGCTGTCCTTCACCGAGGAGGCCAACACCTACGACGCGGCCGGCAACCTGGTCAAGCAGGTCACCAACGACGGCCAGACGGTCGCCACGTTCACGGTGGACGCCTCCGACCGCACCACGTCGACGGTCCTGGACCCGGGCGGCCTCGCCCGGACCACCAAGGTGAGCTACGACCCGGACGACAACGTCGTCTCGGAGACCGACCTCGACCCGCTCAACCACACCACGAGCACCGAGGACACCCTCTACGACAACCTGGGCAACGTCACCGGGTCCACCGTCCACGACGGCACCACCGCCCCGGTGGCCCGCTGGAAGCTGTCGGAGACCAGCGGCACCAAGGCCGCCGACTCCTCCGGCGGCAACCGGACCGTCACCCTCGGCAGCGGCGTCACCCGCTCCACCGAGCGCGGCGGCTCCGCCGTCTTCGACGGCACGGCGAACGCCTACGGGCAGGCGGAGGGCGCGGCCGTCAACACCGGCGGCTCCTTCACCGTCTCCGCCTGGGTCAAGCTGAACTCCACCGCCGCCAACAGCACCTTCCTCGCGCAGGACGGGCAGATCGGCAGCGGCTTCCAGCTGTACTACTCCACGGCGTACGGCTGGACGTTCAACCGTCACGCCTCGGACATGTCCGGCCCCGTCATCGTCCGCGCGTCCTCCGGGACGGCCGCGGTGACCACCGGCACCTGGACGCATCTGACGGGCGTCTACGACCAGGAGGCCGGGCAGATCCGGCTGTACGTCAACGGCGTCCAGTCCGGCACCTCCACCGCGTTCACCACCCCCTGGGACGCCACCGGGCCGCTCCAGATCGGCCGCAGGCTCGCCAGTGGGAAGTACGCGGAGAACACCAACGGCTCGCTGAACGACATCCAGGTCTACGGCGAGGCGCTGACCGCGACGCAGGTGGCGGCGCTCAAGGGCGGCACCCTGCCGGCCGCGGGCAGCTCCGTGCGCGGTCTCACCTGGAAGCTGGACCAGCGGGGACTGCCGCTGGCCATGACCGACGAGAACGGAGCCACCACCGACTACGGCTACGACGAGGCCGGTCAGCAGACCAGCGTCACCGAGCCGGCGGTCAGCAGCGAGACCGGGGGCGGCACCCCCGTCACGGTCCGGCCGGTGTCGATGACGGGGTACAACACCTTCGGCGAGGAGACCGAGACCTCCGACCCGCTGGGCAACGTCGTCACGACCGCGTACGACGCCGAGGGCCAGGAGTCCTCGACGACGATGCCGAACTACACCCCGCCGGGGGCCACCGCCCCGATCACGGCCACCGCCTGGAACGAGTACAACGAGCTCGGCCAGGTCACCGCCGAGGTCGACCCGCTGGGCAAGCGCACCACGTACGGCTACACCCAGCTCGGGGACCTGGCCTCGGTCACGGAGCCCGGCGGCGCCACCACCCGGTACACCTACACCCCCAACGGCGACCAGCTGTCGGCCACCCGGCCCGGCGGCGCCCGCCAGGAGACCACCTGGGACTACCTCGGCCGTCCGGTCACGGACACCGACATCGTGCGCCAGCCCACCGAGCGGGCGTACACCTCGATCAACGAGTACAAGGCCCCCGGAGGTGAACTCTCCCGCACGGTCAGCCCGACCGGCGTGAGCGAGTCCTACAAGTACAACGTCCTCGGTGAGACGACGGAGGTGACCGACGCCGCGGGCGCGACCAGCCGCTTCACCTACGACATGGCCGGCCGGCCGCTCAGCTCGGTGGACGCGGACGGCACCAGCACCGTCAACACCTACGACGGCTTCGGCCAGCTGACCGCGACCAAGGACCTGGACGCCACGGGCACGGTGCTGCGCACCAGCAGCTCCACCTACGACCGGGCGGGCAACCCCACCTCGGTCACCGACTTCCGGGGCCACACCACCACGCTGACCACCGACGCGACCGGTCTGATCACCAAGGCCGTCGAACCGGTCTCGGCGACCGAGTCGATCACCACGACCTTCGGTTACGACGCGGCGGGCAACCGCACGCGCTTCACCGACGGCCGGGGCAACGCCTTCCTCACCACGTACAACACGTGGGGCATGCCCGAGAAGACGATCGAACCGGCCACCCCGGCCCATCCCGACCTCGCGGACCGCACGTTCACGATGGTCTACGACAAGGCCGGACGGCCCGCCGAGCAGCGCTCCCCGGGCGGGGTCACCGTCACCAACGAGTACGACGACCGGGGCCGGCTGGTGCGCCAGCACGGCACGGGCGCGGAGGCGGAGACCACCGACCACACCTACACCTACGACAACGACGACCAGCTCACCTCGGTGGCCGGGGCCGGCGAGGAGAAGAACACCTTCACCTACGACGACCGCGGACTGCTCCTTACCACCAGCGGCCCGTCGGGGTCCTCGTCCTTCGCCTACGACGGCAACGGCGCGATGACCTCCCGCAAGGACGCCTCGGGCACCTCGACCTTCGGGTACGACACGGCCGGGCGCCTCAGGACGGCCGTGGACGGGGCGACGGGTACGTCGATGACGTACGGCTACGACACCGAGTCCAACGTCACCTCGATCGAGTACGGGCAGGGCAAGGGCAGGCGGGACTTCTCGTACGACTCCCTGGGCCAGCTCACCACGGACAAGCTGACCTCGCCGACCGGCAAGACCCTGGCGTCGGTCACCTACGGCTACGACCTCAACGGCAACGAGACGTCGAAGACGACGACCGGGGTCGCCGGGGCGAGCACCAACACGTACACCTACGACTGGGCGAACCGCCTGACGTCCTGGAACAACGGGAGCACGACCGAGAACTACGGCTACGACGCCTCCGGCAACCGGACCCGCGTGGGCGGTGACACCTACACGTACGACGCCCGCAACCGGCTCACCTCGGACGGGCACAGCACGTACACGTACACCGCGCGCGGCACGATGAGTTCCGTCACCGACGAGGGAGGCGTGCAGACCGCGGTGAAGGCCGACGCCTTCAACCGCGTCATCAACGAGGGCGAGCGCACCTACACCTACGACGGCCTGGACCGCACGCTGAAGGCCACGGACCCCGACGGCTCCTCGGTGTACGACTTCGCCTACAGCGGGGCCGGCAACGACGTGGCCTCCGACGGCGGCAGCTCCTACAGCCGCAACGTCGACGGATCGCTCCTCGGCATCAGGACCGCCATGGGCTCCGTCCTGGCGCTGACCGACATCCACGACGACGTGATCGGCCAGTTCACCGCGGACGGCGAGGCGCTCACCGGCTCGACCACGTACTCCCCGTTCGGGAAGGTCGAGCAGTCCACCGGCATGGTCGGCCACCTCGGCTACCAGTCGGGGTGGACGGACCCGGAGACCGCCAAGGTCAACATGGCGGCGCGCTGGTACTCACCGGAGACCGGCCAGTTCAACAGCCGCGACACCGTGGGCATGAACCCGATCCCGGCCTCCGTCGCCGGCAACCGGTACGCCTACGCCGACCAGAACCCGATGACGGCCACCGACCCGACCGGCCACTGGCCGAGCTTCGTCGACAAGGCCATCAAGAAGGTCAAGAAGAAGGTCAAGAAGACCGTCAAGTCGGCCTGGAAGAAGACCAAGAAGGCCATCAAGAAGGTCGCGAAGAAGGTCAAGAAGGCCGCCAAGAAAATCAAGAAGGCGGTCAAGAAGGTCGTCAAGAAGGCCAAGCGCGTGGTGCGCAAGGCCGTCCACTATGTCGCCGACAGCGTCAAGAGGGTCAAGAGATACGTCAAACGCACCTATAAGCGCGTCAAGAAGTACGTCCACAAGGTCGTCAAAACCGTCAAGAAGACGGTGAGAAAGGCCGCCAAGGCCGTCAAGAGCGTGGCGAAGAAGGTGGTGAAGGCCGCCAAGAAGGTCGGCAAGGCCGTCGGGAAGGCGGCCAAGGCCACCGCCAACTTCGTCAAGCAGCACGCCTCCACCATCGCCTCGGTCGCCACCGGCGTCGTCGTCTTCGCCGGCTGCACCGCCGCGACCGGCGGCGTCGGCGTCATCGGCTGCGGCGCCCTCGCCGGAGCCGCCGCCAACGCGGTCGGCTACGCGATGAGCGACGGACCCAAGTCCCTCGGCGGCTTCGTCACCGCCGTCGGCATCGGAGCCGTCACCGGCGCCCTCGGCGGCGCGGCCGGCGGAGCGGCCTCCGGCGCGGTCGGCCGCCTCCTGTCCGGCGTCGGCGGCAAGGCCCTCAACGGCGCCGCCATGGGCGCCGCCGGCGGAGCCGCCGAAGGCGCCGTCGGCTACGGCGTCTCGTGCGTGACCAGCGAAGAGGGATGCAGCGTCTCCGGCGCGGCCAAGGCCACGGCCGTGGGCGCGGTCACCGGCGGCGTGTTCGGGGCCGCGGCCAGCAAGTTCGGCCGCAAGGGCTGCACCCCGCACAGCTTCACCGGGGCCACCCCCGTGGTCCTGGCCAACACCACCACCAAGCCGATCTCCGAGATCAAGGTCGGCGACTACGTCCTGACCGCCGAACCCGGCAAGAAGAAGAAGGAGAAGCACAAGGTCAAGGCGGTCGTCGTCACCGCGACGGACCGCGCCTTCGTGGACGTCACCGTGGCCACGAAGTCCGGCCCGCAGACGATCCACACCACCGAGCACCACCAGTTCTACGAGGCCACCAAGGACGCCTGGACCCAGGCCGCCGACCTCAAGGCCGGCCAGAAGCTCCAGACCGACTCCGGCCGCCCGACCGTGATCATCGACGTCACGGCGTACACCGGCGAAGCCGTCACCTACGACCTGAGCGTCGAGGGGCTGCACACGTACCACGTGGGCGCCGGCGACGACGGCGACACCTCGGTGCTGGTGCACAACACCGACGCGGACGCGTGCCCGACCTCCTTCGGTCCGTCCCGTGCGCCCAGCACGCGCGGAAACGCGGGAACGGTGCCGATCATCAAGAAGTTCCCCGCACCCGAGGGGGGCTGGACCCCGGCGGGCCGGCTGAACGACGCCCGCGTCGCTCTCCGCGAAACCATGGCGGCCAACCAGACGGGCGGAGTGACACAGCCGCTCAAGCGGGCGTGGAGTGCCGGCGTCAACACCAAGACGGGAGACATCGCGGTCGCCTGTTCGGGCGGCGGATACTGCGCCGAGGGAAATGTGGTCAACGCGCTCGGGGGAGACTCCTCGCACGTGATCTTCACCGAACCGCTCAGGGTGACCGTTCGCAAGCCGTTCGAGTACAAGGAAGTCCCTGTGTGCAACAGGTGCCGGGAGGATTTCGAGCCCGAGCAGTTCCCGGAATCGAGCAGGTGGTGAGCATGCGTTCGGAATTCCGACGACAGGTAGGGTTCGTGGACATGATGTCGGCATCGGATCCTTCGGCCTTCCCTCCGGGAGTGTCCTTCCCCCTGTTCAAAGCCCTGGACCGGAACCCGGTCAACGGGCTGGCCGCCGGGGCCGACAGCTCCGGGCACTGCCGGGTGTGGGACGCGGCGAACGGCGCGTCCACGGGCGAACCGGCCCCGTGGGGGACTGCGGTCGAGGCACTGGCCTGGTCCCCCGACGGGCGATGGCTCGCGGCCGGCGACCGCACCGGCTCCGTGCGGCTCCGGCTGTTCGGCTCCGAGGACGGGGGTGTCCGGCCCGAGCGGTCGTTCACCGGTCACGCGGGTGCCGTGGGATCGCTCGCCTGGACCCGGTGCGGGACCAGGCTGGCCTCCGGCGGCGCGGACGGCGTCGTCCGCGTCCGGGACGCCCGGAGCTGCGACGTCCTCGCGGAGCTCACCGTCGGTGAAGCCTCCGACGGCTTCGGGAAGACGGTCAGAGCACTCACCTGGCACCCGGACGGCCGCCATCTCGTCACGGGCACCCACGGCGGGCGCATCCAGATCTGGGACACCGAGACCGGGAGACAGGCGGCGGTGCTCGACGACCGGGGCCCCTGGCCCGCGGCCATGGCCGTCACGGCGCGCGGCGACCGGCTGATGGTCGGCGGGCGCGGCGGAGCGGTACGGATCTGGGAGCTGGGCGCCGCGCCGCACGCCACCGCGCCCGTGGCACTGGACGGGCACCGGGACTCGGTTCTCGCCGGTGCCGCGAGCCCGGACGGCCTCCTGGTCGCGACCGGTGGCATGGACCAGGTGGTGCGCCTGTGGGACGCTGCCACCGGTGCGCCGGTGGCGCGCTGCGAGGGCCTCGGCGGATGGGTGCGATCGGTCGGGTTCAGCGCCGACGGAGAACACGTCGTCGGCATCGACGCCGGCGGGACGGCCGCCGTCTGGAACCGCACGGGCGGCCGCCCCCTGTCGAGCACCCGGCTCGGCGGTACGGGGTGGCCGACCGGTGACGCTCCGTCCGGGGCGGCGCCGGGCGGCTGGCGCGACGAGGCGGCCCGGCACCCCTGGCCGTCGATGCGCTGCGGCTGCGGCCGGGGCGCGCGCCACGTTCCGTACAGCTTCGCCACGCTGGTCGCGGCGAGGACCGAGGAGGAGGCCGACGCGGTCGACCTGGCCGATGACATCGAGTCGGGCGGGATGCTGTTCGAGGCCGCCGTCCCGGTCGCCTCGATGCTCGTCGCCGCACTCCGGGAGGAGGACCTCTCCGACCCGGCGAGACTGGCCGTGCTGGACCTGCTCCTCGGCCTGGTCTCGGGCGAGTCCGACAGCAGCGAGACCGCGCTCGACAGGCCGTTCCTGGAGGCCGAGTGCCGTGAAGCCGTCCGTGGCGGGATTCCCGTGCTGAAGCGGGAGCTGACGCGCGAGGGTGATCCCGGAGCGGTGGGCCTCGTCCTCGAAATCCTGGAGACCCTCGACGCCGGCCAGGAGGAGGAGCAGGCCGGGTAGGCCACCCACGGCCCGGACACCACTGGTGCGCCGGGCCCGATGAGAAGCCGCGAACGCCCGGCCGGACCCGTCCGGCCGGGCGTTTCGCACCGGGGCCCGTGGCCCCCCGGCATCACCACCACGACGGGCGCGGGTTCCGGAACGTTCCGGGACCCGCGCCCGGGTGTGTCCGTGGTCATGCCGGCTGCACCAGCCCCGACTTGCCGTAGATCGTCGCCACCCGGCCCCGTTCACCCAACCGTCGCCCCCGCGCCACGCGGACCATCCGCCCGCGACACGTGGACCGGGTGGTGTACGGGTGTGCTGATCTCTCTGGTGGTGCCCTGCTTCAACGAGGAAGAGATCCTCGAACGCTTCCACGAGCGCGTGACGGACGAGATGACCCGCCTGGGGCATGCCTTCCAGCTCGTGTACGTGGACGACGGGAGCGCGGACCGCACGCTGCCGATCCTCCAGGAACTGGCGGCCGCCGACCCCCGGGCGCGATACGTCTCGTTCAGCCGGAACTTCGGCAAGGAGGCGGCGATGCTGGCAGGGCTGCGGCATGCCGACGGGGACGCGGTGGTGATCATGGACGCCGATCTCCAGCATCCGCCGGAGCTGATCGGGAAGATGGTCCAGGAGCACGCGCGGGGCTACGACCAGGTGATCGCCCGCCGCACCCGCACGGGCGACCGGGTGACGCGGACGCTCACGGCCCGTGCGTACTACTGGCTCATCAACCGGCTGGTGGACGTGGAACTGGTCGACGGGGTCGGGGACTTCCGGCTGCTGTCGCGCCGGGCGGCGGACGCGGTGCTGGAGCTGACCGAGTACAACCGCTTCTCGAAGGGGCTGTTCGCCTGGGTCGGCTTCCCGACGACGACGTTCAGCTACGAGAACGCCGTACGCGAACAGGGGCGCTCGGCCTGGACCTTCGGCAAGCTGCTGAACTACGGACTCGACGGACTGCTCTCCTTCAACAACAAGCCGCTGCGCGCCGCGCTCTACCTCGGGCTGCTGCTGGTGTCGCTCGCCTTCGCGTACGCGGCGTGGATCGTCGGCGTCGCCCTCGTGCAGGGCGTCGACACCCCCGGATACGTCACCCTCCTCGTCGCCGTCACCGCCCTCGCCGGTGTCCAGATGGTGATGGTCGGGGTGGTCGGCGAGTACGTGGGGCGCATCTACTACGAGGTGAAGCGCCGCCCGCACTTCCTCGTGAAGGCCACCAACGCCCCCGGGCACCGGCCGGACCGGGAGCCGGAGCCCCGGGAGTTCGCCCGCCGATGAGCCTCACGGCACAGATCGCCCGGTTCGCCCTCGTGGGCGTCGTGAACACGGGGACGTACTACGGCTGCTACCTGCTCCTGCTGCACGGGCTGCCGTACCTCGCCGCGCACGTGCTCGCCTTCGCGCTGAGCATGGTCGGCTCGTTCTTCCTGAACGCGTACTTCACCTACCGCACCCGGCCCACCTGGCGGAAGTTCCTCCTCTTCCCCCTCACCAACGCCGCCAACTTCGTCATCACCACCGGCGGCGTCTACCTCCTGGTCGACCTGGCCGGATTCAGCGACCGCTACGCCCCGCTGGTGGCCGCCGCGGCCGCCATCCCCCTCACGTTCGTCGTCTCGCGCACGATCATGCTGCGGCCGGACGCCCCGTCCCGGAAACGGCCGGAACCGGTGGGCTGAGTCCGGCGGTCCCCGGCCACATCCCCAACTCCTCCCGAATCGTTGGTCGAATCAGTGGCCCGGACCGGTTCCACTCCCTAACATCGATCACCGCAAGGCTTTGTGCACCGCCGCACAATCTCCTCGGGAGGCTCCTTTGCACCGCCGTCGTCGCACCGCGCTCACCGTCTCCGCCGCCCTGCTCGTCGCAGCGCCGGTCCTCACCGCCTGCGGCAGCCAGGCCCACCCCGGCGCCGCGGCCGTCGTCGGCGGGGACCGGATCACGGTGGCCACCGTGCAGGGCCAGGTGGCCGATGTGCGCAAGGCGCAGGACGCGTCGAAGCAGTCGGCGCAGATCAGCGACCAGTCGGGGCAGCTCGCCCGCGCCAAGCTGCACGGGCTGATCCTGGACCGGATCCTGGACAGGGCCTCCGCCGACGCGGGGGTGACGGTGACGCGTGCCGAGGTGCAGCAGATGCGCGCCTCGGCGGCGGCCCAGTACCAGGGGGAGGACGGGCTGCGCGCCGCCGTGCTCCAGGAGCGGTGGATCGCCCCCGACCAGATCGACGCCTTCCTCCGGGAGCAGATCCAGCTGACCAAGCTCGGCCAGGCGCTCGGCGCCGACCCGACGACGCCCGAGGGCACCAAGATCCTGGGCGAGGCGCTGAGCGAGGCGTCGAAGGCGCTCGAGGTCGACGTCAACCCGCGCTTCGGCACCTGGAACAACCAGCAGATCCAGCTCGCCGACTACAAGGCCCCGTGGATCAAGCAGGTCACCGCGGCGGAGAAGCCGGCCGCGGAAGCCGGGGCCTGAGCCCGCGCCGAGGCCGGGGCCTCGGGCCTGTGCGCGGGCCGGAGCCTGGGGCCGCCGCTCCTGCGGCGGCCGGGGTAGATTCCGCCCTGTGAACGCTGAAGATCCCGGCCGCATCGTCCTGCTCACCGCCAGCCACCGTGTCGCGCCCGGACTGCTGTCCTGGCCCGCCTGGCAGGCCCTGCACGCGGCCGGCCGGGTGCACTGCGCCCAGGACGCGGGCGCCCAGCTGCCGTATCTGCGCGAGGCCGGGATCACCGTCGCCCCCGGCGTTCCCGGCGCCGAGGAGCTGGTGGACGCCTGCGCGGGCGGGCACACCGTGGTGGTCCTCACCGGCGGGGAGGGCGAGGGGCCGCTGACCGACGGACTGGCCCGGCTGGCCGGTTCGGGCCGGGTGCGGATGCCGGAGCTGGAGCTGCTGCCCGGTTCGTACGATCTGCCCGGCGCCCGGCTCCTCGATCTCGTCCAGATCATGGACCGGATCCGCCGCGAGTGCCCCTGGACCTCGCGGAAGACCCACCAGGGCCTCGCCAAGTACGCGATCGAGGAGGCGTACGAACTCGTCGAGGCGATCGAGGACGGCACCCGCGAGGAACTCCGCGAGGAGCTGGGGGACGTGCTCCTCCAGGTCGTCTTCCACGCCCGGATCGCGGAGGAGGGCATTCCGGGAAGCGGCGAGGAGCCGTTCTCCGTGGACGACGTCGCCGGCACGCTCATCGAGAAGCTGATCCACCGCCACCCGCACGTCTTCGGCGACGCCACCGCCGAGACCCCCGAGGACGTCCACGCGCACTGGCTGCGCACCAAGGCCGTCGAGAAGCGGCGCGCCTCCGTCACCGACGGGGTGCCGCTCGGCCAGCCCGGCCTGGCCCTCGCCGCGAAGCTCGCGAGCCGCGTGCGTACGGCCGGACTCGACGTCCCCCTCCCCGAGGGCGGGGACGGCGCCGCCATCGGCTACCGGCTGCTCGCCCTGGCCGTCCGCGCCCAGGAGGAGGGCGTCGACCCGGAGGCCGCCCTGCGCGCCGCGGCCCGCGCCTACCGGGACGCCATCCGGGCCGCGGAGGGCGTGGACGGCGCGGAGAGCACGGACAGCGCGGAGTAGGGGCCGCCGAGGCCCCGGAGCCCCCGCCCGGGGCAGCGGATAACGTCGGGGGGTGAACGACCACCCCGCCCACGCCCCGGCCGGCTGCCCCGCCCACGGCGGGTCCGGCGCCGCCGTCCCGCCCGCGCCCGAGCTCTTCACCTGGGAGTTCGCGACCGATCCGTACCCCGCCTACGCCTGGCTGCGCACGCACAGCCCCGTGCACCGCACCACCCTGCCCAGCGGGGTCGAGGCATGGCTGGTGACGCGGTACGCGGACGCCCGGCAGGCGCTCGCCGACGCCCGGCTCTCCAAGAACCCGGCCCACCACGCCGGGTCCGCGCGGGCCAAGGGGAAGACGGGCATCCCGGGGGAGCGCAAGGCGGAGCTGATGACGCATCTGCTGAACATCGACCCGCCCGACCACACGCGGCTGCGCCGGCTCGTCTCCAAGGCGTTCACCCCGCGCCGGGTCGCCGCGTTCGCGCCCCGCGTCCAGGAGCTGACGGACCGGCTGATCGACGGCTTCGCCGCGAAGGGGGAAGCGGACCTCATCCACGAGTTCGCCTTCCCGCTCCCCATCTACGCCATCTGCGATCTGCTCGGGGTGCCGGGCGAGGACCAGGACGACTTCCGGGACTGGGCGGGGATGATGATCCGCCACGGCGGCGGCCCGCGCGGCGGGGTGGCGCGCTCCGTGAAGAAGATGCGGAACTACCTCCTGGAACTGATCCACCGCAAGCGCGAGGACCCGGGCGACGATCTGATCTCGGGGCTCATCCGGGCGAGCGACCACGGCGAGCACCTGACGGAGAACGAGGCCGCCGCGATGGCCTTCATCCTGCTGTTCGCGGGTTTCGAGACGACCGTGAACCTGATCGGGAACGGGGTCCACACCCTGCTCGGCCATCCGGAGCAGCGCTCCCGCCTCCAGCGTTCGCTGGAGGCGGGGGAGACGGAGCTGCTGGCGACCGGGATCGAGGAACTGCTGCGGTACGACGGGCCGGTGGAGCTGGCGACCTGGCGGTACGCCACCGAGGCGCTGACCATCGGCGGGCAGCGGGTGGCCGAGGGCGATCCGGTGCTCGTGGTGCTGGCCGCCGCCGACCGGGACCCGGAGCGCTTCGCGGGTCCGGACACGCTGGACCTCGCACGGCGTGACAACCCGCACCTGGGATACGGACACGGCATCCACTACTGCCTCGGGGCCCCGCTCGCCCGGCTGGAGGGCCAGACGGCCCTCGCCACCCTGCTGAAACGTCTTCCGGACCTCCGGCTTGCCGGGGAATCGGCCGATTTGCGCTGGCGCGGTGGGCTGATCATGCGCGGACTGCGCACCCTTCCGGTCGAGTTCGGTCCGGAAGCGGGCACGGGCGGAAGGTGACTTTCTGTCAACTCTGTGATGTCGGCGTGATCTGCGCTGCATCGACTTGTGACATCCGTTCGAGTCCCGCTAGGTTCACCGTTCGACCCACCCGTCACACGGAAGGCATCCCCATGGGCTCCGCGAACGGCAGGCACCGTCGTCCCCGACAGGCTCCCGCCATCGTCGTCGCCGCAGGCGTGACCGGCTCGGCCCTCGCGATCCCGCTGCTCGGCGCCGCGGGCGCCCACGCGGCGGACGCCTCGACCTGGGACCGGGTGGCCGAGTGCGAGAGCGGCGGGATGTGGAGCGCCGACCTCGGCAACGGCTCCTACGGCGGCCTCCAGTTCTCCCCGGAGCTGTGGAAGGCGTACGGCGGCGAGTCCTACGCCGAGCGCGCCGACCTCGCCAGCCGCTCGCAGCAGATCGCCGTCGCCGAGAAGGTGCTGGCCGACCGGGGGCCGATGGCGTGGCCCAGCTGCGCGGTGATCTCCGGGCTCGCGACGGACGCCGGGCTGCCGGGGGTGGACCCGGGCGGCGTGCCGTCCGACGAGCCCTCCGCCGATCCGTCCGCCGACCCCTCGGCGGAGGCCGGGGCCCCGGACGACGCGACCGCGGACGGCAAGGACGCCGGGGACGCGAAGGGCGGCGCGGACGAGCGGGGCGCGGACGCCTCGCGCGGCAAGCACGCCAAGCCGGACGCCTCTCCCTCCGCCTCCACGCCCTCGGCCGGGGACGCGCGGGACGCCTCGGGGGCGGACGCCTCCGACGCCGCGCCGGGCGACGAGCGGCGGGCCGGGAGCGCCGACCGGGGCGGCAAGCACCGGGGCGCCCCCGCACCCGAGGAGACCCGGCAGTCCGGCCGCGAGGACCGCGACGCGGGGCGGCACGCCTCGCGCGGCGAGTCCGGGGCGCGCGACGCGGGGGACCCGGCCGCCGACGGCGCGTACACCGTCCGGCCCGGCGACAACCTGTGGGCGATCGCCCAGGCGCAGAAGCTGCCCGGCGGCTGGACGGCGCTCTACGAGACCAACAAGGACGAGATCGGCTCCGACCCGGACCTGATCCTGCCTGGCCAGAGCCTTGACCTGGGTGCGCCGACCGGGTGAGTCCGGCCCGGATCACCGGCTGAAAATGCCCCGGATTCCGGGGTAGTTCAGAGGCCTATGTCCCACTTTCGACCAAGTGAGACATAGGTCTCTTTGCGTGAACTGGCGTGTTGTGTCCGGGAGGTCCCGTCGCATCCGTTCCGACCTGCGCAAATGTGGGTTTGTCAGATGCAAGTACGGGATGTTTTTCCGGTATGTCCTTCTTTGAATGTCGGGGTTGGGTGTGTTTACGGTCTGAACCGCTCGCACCGCGGGCCCCGTCGACCGTCACGCCGAATCCTGCCGTCGGTCGAAGGGAACAGACGCGAAAGCGCCGTAGGCAGGAGCGGGGGACCCAGGTAGGCGCCGGACCCGGACGTCGAAGGACGCCGGGACCGGCTTGGGGTGAAGTCGCGTGCTAGGACGTGCGACCGGGCAACTCACAGGCCCGAACCCGACAGCTCACCTCGCAGGCGTCGGTGAGGAGAAGTCTCGATGCTGCTCAACCGCAAGGCCAACAAGCACCGCCGCCCCTCCAAGGCCGTCCGGATCGCCACGCTCGCCGGCGTCGCCGGTGCCGCCGTCGCCGTTCCGCTGATGGGCGCGACCGGCGCCTCCGCCGCCTCGGTGGCCACGTGGGACGCCGTCGCCCAGTGCGAGTCCGGTGGCAACTGGTCCATCAACACCGGCAACGGCTACTACGGCGGCCTCCAGTTCTCCCAGTCCAGCTGGGCCGCCGCCGGCGGTACCCAGTACGCCCCCCGCGCCGACCTGGCCACCAAGGCCCAGCAGATCGCCACCGCCGAGAAGCTGCTCGCCCTCCAGGGTCCGGGCGCCTGGGCCTGCGCCGGCGCCGGCAACCTGACCAACGACGGCGTCGACCCGGGCGTCGACACCGGCTCCTCCGCCGCCACGACGGAGCAGGCCCCCAAGCAGGAGGCCGCGCCGCAGAAGCAGGCCGAGCGCACCGAGGCCCCGGCCACCAACCGCTCGGAGCGCACCCCCGCCCCGGCGAAGAGCGAGCCGAAGAAGGCCGCGAAGACCGTGACCACCCCGACCGGCGCGAAGGTCGCCAAGGGCGACGGCGAGTACAAGGTCGTCACCGGCGACTCGCTGAGCAAGATCGCCGCCGACCACGGCGTCGAGGGCGGCTGGCAGCGCCTCTTCGAGCTGAACAAGGACATCGTCAAGGACGCCGACCTGATCTACCCGGGTCAGCAGCTCCACCTGACGAAGTAGTCGCGACCCCTCCTCGTCGACGGCTCCGGACACCCCGGCCCGGTGCGCACCCTCCCCCCGTGCGCGCCGGGCCGGGGTCCGCTCGTTCGGGCCGGGGACCGTTCAACTGTTGTCGTTACCCGTCAGTAGATTTCTTCCCTTTCATCCCGCTGTGCCCGCGCTTGGGTCCTTTTTCGTCCCAGGGGTCGGGCGGTCGGCCGACGCAGGCCGCCGGGCCGGTTAGGCTCGTGTCGCAAGGCCCACGTGGCCCCGCACCCCAAGCGTCATATCCCAGAAGGAGATGCCTCGTGCCGTCCATCGACGTCGTCGTAGCCCGGGAAATCCTCGACTCCCGCGGAAACCCCACGGTCGAGGTCGAGGTCGGCCTCGACGACGGCTCCACCGGCCGTGCCGCCGTTCCGTCCGGCGCCTCCACCGGTGCCTTCGAGGCCATCGAGCTTCGTGACGGAGACCCCAACCGCTACCAGGGCAAGGGCGTCGAGAAGGCCGTCCTCGCCGTCATCGAGCAGATCGGCCCGGAGCTCGTCGGCTACGACGCCACCGAGCAGCGCCTGATCGACCAGGCGATGTTCGACCTGGACGCCACCGAGAACAAGGGCTCGCTCGGCGCCAACGCCATCCTCGGCGTCTCGCTCGCCGTGGCCCACGCCGCCTCCGAGGCCTCGGACCTGCCGCTCTTCCGCTACCTCGGCGGCCCGAACGCGCACCTGCTGCCCGTTCCGATGATGAACATCCTCAACGGCGGTTCGCACGCGGACTCCAACGTGGACATCCAGGAGTTCATGATCGCCCCGATCGGCGCGGAGTCCTTCTCCGAGGCGCTGCGCTGGGGTGCCGAGGTCTACCACACCCTGAAGAAGGTCCTGAAGACCAAGGGCCTGTCCACCGGTCTCGGCGACGAGGGCGGCTTCGCGCCGAACCTGGAGTCCAACCGCGCCGCCCTCGACCTCATCGTCGAGGCCATCAAGGAGGCCGGCTACGCCCCGGGCAAGGACATCGCGCTCGCGCTCGACGTCGCCGCCTCGGAGTTCTACAAGGACGGGAAGTACGAGTTCGAGGGCAAGTCCCGCTCGGCCGCCGAGATGACCGAGTACTACGAGGAGCTGGTCTCCGCGTACCCGCTGGTCTCCATCGAGGACCCGCTGTACGAGGACGACTGGGCCGGCTGGAAGGTCATCACCGACAAGCTCGGCAGCAAGGTGCAGATCGTCGGTGACGACCTCTTCGTCACCAACCCGGAGCGCCTGGCCCGCGGCATCGAGGAGGGCTCCGCCAACGCCCTGCTCGTCAAGGTCAACCAGATCGGTTCGCTGACCGAGACCCTGGACGCCGTCGAGCTGGCCCAGCGCAACGGCTTCAAGTGCATGATGTCGCACCGCTCCGGCGAGACCGAGGACGTCACCATCGCGGACCTCGCCGTCGCCGTGAACTGCGGCCAGATCAAGACCGGCGCCCCGGCCCGCTCGGACCGCGTCGCCAAGTACAACCAGCTGCTGCGCATCGAGGAGATCCTCGACGACGCCGCCGTGTACGCCGGCCGCTCGGCGTTCCCGCGCTTCAAGGGCTGACCCGGTCCGGGCAACCGACCCGGCCTCCGTCCGTCCCCGCACTCGGTCCCGTACCGTGTGCGGGGACGGACGTGCGTAATGGGGAGGCGGAGACATGGCCGCGAAGGACCGGGACCGGTTCTCCACCGCGACCCGGCTGCGGTTGCTCGGCGAGCAGACCGCGGCCCGCGTCTACCGCTCCCAGAACCGCCGCCAGGCCCGCCGCTCCCGGCTCACCGGCCGGGCCGCCTTCCTGGCCCTGGTGGTCTGCTCGCTGGTCGTCGCCCTCGCCTATCCGATGCGGCAGTACGTCTCGCAGCGCGACGAGATCGCCGAGCAGGAGCGGCTGGCGCAGGAGGCCGAGACGCGGACCGAGCAGTTGCGCGACGAGAAGGCCCGGCTCCAGGACGACGCCTACATCCGGCGGCTGGCCCGCGAGCACCTGCATTACCTTCTTCCCGGGGAGACCGGCTTCACCGTGGTCGACCCGGACGCGGCGCGGGAGCGCGACGGCACACCGGACGAGTCCGGCCGGCCGTGGCACTCCAACCTGTGGGACGGCGTGGACAGCGCCGACCGAGGCTGAGCCGCACCCCCCTGTACCGCTCCACCGCTGTACCGCTGCGCGACCCGCAGTGCGAGCAGTCCGATCAGAACCCTAGGCAGGCATGGAAACGCCCCCTCCCCAGACCGAGTCCACCCCGCCCACCGAGGCGGACATCGCCGCCTTCCAGCAGCAGCTGGGGCGCCCGCCGCGCGGGCTGCGCGCCATCGCGCACCGGTGCCCGTGCGGCAACCCGGACGTGGTGGAGACCCAGCCCCGGCTGGAGGACGGTACGCCGTTCCCGACGACGTACTACCTCACCTGCCCGCGCGCGGCCTCCGCGATCGGCACCCTGGAGGCGAACGGGGTGATGAAGGAGATGACCGAGCGCCTCGCCACGGACCCCGAGCTGGCCGCCGCCTACCGCGCCGCGCACGAGGACTACCTCGCCCGCCGCGACGCCATCGAGGTCCTGGAGGGCTTCCCGAGCGCCGGCGGCATGCCGGACCGGGTGAAGTGCCTGCACGTGCTCGTGGGGCACTCGCTGGCGGCCGGGCCCGGGGTGAACCCGCTCGGCGACGAGGCGATCGCCATGCTGCCGGAGTGGTGGCGCAAGGGGCCGTGCGTGACGCCCTGCGGGACGCCGGACGAGGCCTGAGACACCACACGATGCGCCGGAGAGGCTTGAGTTCATGACGCGTGTAGCCGCCATCGACTGCGGGACCAACTCGATCCGCCTGCTGGTCGCCGACGCCGACCCCGCCACCGGCGGGCTCGTCGAGCTCGACCGCCGGATGGAGATCGTCCGGCTCGGCCAGGGCGTCGACCGGACCGGCCGGCTCGCCCCGGAGGCGCTGGAGCGCACCTTCGCCGCCTGCCGCCGGTACGCGGACGTGATCAAGGAGCACGGCGCCGAGCGGGTCCGCTTCGTCGCCACCTCCGCCTCCCGGGACGCGGAGAACCGGGACGAGTTCGTCCAGGGGATCCACGCGATCCTCGGCGTCGAGCCCGAGGTGATCAGCGGCGACCAGGAGGCCGCGTTCTCCTTCGACGGGGCCACCCGGGAGCTGGCCGGGCGCGACGACCTGGCGCGGCCCTATCTGGTCGTGGACATCGGCGGCGGCTCCACCGAGTTCGTCGTCGGCGACGACGAGGTGCGCGCGGCCCGCTCCGTGGACATCGGCTGCGTCCGGATGACCGAGCGCCATCTCGTCCACGACGGCGTGGTCACCGACCCGCCGACGGCCGCGCAGGCCGACGCGATCCGGGCGGACGTCGCGGCGGCGCTGGACCTGGTCGCCGAGACCGTGCCGCTCGCCTCGGCCGGCACCCTCGTCGGCCTGGCCGGCACGGTCACCACCGTCGCCGCGATCGCGCTGGGCCTGGAGGAGTACGACTCCGAGGCCATCCACCACTCCCGCGTCCCCGTGGAGCGGGTCCGCGAGATCGCCGCACGGCTCCTCGCCTCCACCCACGCCGAACGCGCGGCGATCGGCGCCATGCACCCGGGCCGGGTCGACGTGATCATCTCCGGCGCCCTGATCCTGCTCGCCGTCATGGAGCGGACGGGCGCCCACGAGGTCGTCGTCAGCGAGCACGACATCCTGGACGGCATCGCGTTCTCCGCGGCCCGCTGAGGTGCGCTGAGGGGCGGCGCGGGGCGTGTTGCCGGCCACAGACGTCCCGCCGGTCGCCCACCTTCACGACCCCACGCGGCGCACGCGCGCTCATACGCACTTTGGCCTGCACCTTTGAGACTTCCGAAGCATGCGCGGGGGCTCTTCGGAGGCAGCGCGCGACGAACTTCGTGAAGTTCTTCACAAGGAATGGGGGTGCTTGGAGCGCACTTCTGCTCCGAACGGGGTCCGGGGCGAGTGGGCCGGGTCACTCCGGCCGGACATGGCGGGGTTCCGGGGGCTGCGGGGGCGGGCCGCCGGTGGGTGTGGTCCAGCCGGGGGCGCGAATCAAGGGCCAGCTCACAGGCGGTGAACAACGTTCACCGGGGTGCGGTGGTTCCCCCGTACGGTCATGACCTGGGTCACGTGGGCCGCGGAGTGTAGCAGATGGGGGCCACATCCTTGTGAAGGGGCTCACGAGCATGCCCCCCGAGGGGGGTGGATACTCGATGGCATGAGCACCACGGAGCGTCCCAGGATCCTCGTAGTAGGCGGTGGGTACGTAGGCCTGTACGCAGCTCGGCGCATCCTCAAGAAGATGCGCTACGGCGAGGCGACCGTCACGGTCGTCGACCCCCGGTCGTACATGACCTACCAGCCCTTCCTCCCCGAAGCTGCTGCCGGCAGCATCTCGCCTCGGCATGTCGTCGTCCCGCTGCGACGCGTCCTGCCCAAGGCCGAGGTCCTCACCGGCCGCGTCACGACCATTGACCAGGACCGCAAGGTCGCCACGGTCGCGCCGCTCGTCGGCGAGTCCTACGAGCTGCCCTTCGACTACCTGGTCATCGCGCTCGGCGCCGTCTCCCGCACCTTCCCGATCCCCGGCCTCGCCGAGCAGGGCATCGGCATGAAGGGCATCGAGGAGGCCATCGGCCTGCGCAACCACGTCCTCGAACAGCTGGACAAGGCCGACTCGACGACCGACGAGGACGTCCGCCGCAAGGCGCTGACGTTCGTCTTCGTGGGCGGCGGCTTCGCCGGCGCGGAGACCATCGGCGAGGTCGAGGACATGGCCCGCGACGCGGCGAAGTACTACACGAACGTGAAGCGCGAGGACATGCGCTTCATCCTCGTCGACGCCGCCGACAAGATCCTTCCCGAGGTCGGCCCGAAGCTGGGCACCTGGGGCCGGGAGCACCTGGAGTCCCGCGGTGTCGAGGTCTTCCTCTCGACCTCCATGGACTCCTGCGTCGACGGCCACGTGGTGCTGAAGAACGGCCTGGAGGTCGACTCCAACACCATCGTGTGGACCGCCGGTGTGAAGCCGAACCCGGCGCTCGCCCGCTTCGGTCTGCCGCTCGGCCCGCGCGGCCACGTGGACACCAGCGAGAAGCTCCAGGTGCAGGGCACCGACTACATCTGGGCCGCGGGCGACAACGCCCAGGTTCCGGACGTGATCGGCCGCAAGGCCGGCAACCCCAACGCCTGGTGCCCGCCCAACGCCCAGCACGCGCTGCGCCAGGCCAAGGTCCTCGGCGACAACGTGATCTCCGGGATGCGCGGCTTCCCGCAGGCCGACTACAGCCACGCCAACAAGGGCGCGGTGGCCGGTCTGGGCCTGCACAAGGGCGTCGCGATGATCGTCATGGGCAAGATGAAGATCAAGCTCAAGGGCCGTCTCGCCTGGTACATGCACCGCGGCTACCACGGTCTGGCCATGCCGACCTGGAACCGCAAGATCCGGATCTTCGCCGACTGGACGCTGGCGATGTTCCTCAAGCGCGAGGTCGTCTCGCTCGGCGCCATGGAGACTCCGCGCGAGGAGTTCTACGAGGCCGCCAAGCCCGCCCCGGCCCCCGCTGCCGCCGCCCAGCCGGCCGGCGAGAAGGCCAAGGCATCCTGACGCCCTGACCGGCGGATCCCCGGATCCCCGGCCGCACGTCGCACGACGCCCGAAGGGGCCGTCCGCCATCCGTGGTGCGGACGGCCCCTTCGGCGTATCCGGACCCGGCGGGACCGGGGGCCGCCCGAGCCCCGCCGCCCCGGGATGTGTGTCCCCTACAAGGATTTTGCCGTTCCCTTGCGCGGTAGCGGGATGGCCCGGCCGCCCGAGACTGTTGTGGGGGGTGTACCTCGTCGCGGCGCAGCGGGCGCCGGGGCGGGGCGCGGACGCGCGCGGGCGCGCCCGCGCGTAGGGAAACACCATCACGGAGGTGTGCGCCATGGCCGACGCCGCGTTGCGGCTGACCTCTCTCGCCCAGGAACTGCTGGGCGCCCCCCTGCCGGTCCGCGTCCGGGCCTGGGACGGCAGCGAATCGGGACCGCCCGGTGCCCCCGTCCTCGTCATCAGGAACCGCCGCGCGCTGCGCCGACTGCTGTGGAAGCCGGGGGAGCTGGGTCTGGCCCGCGCCTGGGTGGCCGGCGAACTCGACATCGAGGGCGACCTCTACGAGGCCCTGGACCTGATGGCCGGTCTGATCTGGGAGCGCGGCATCGATCCCGAGAAGCGGGTCCACCCCGTACGCGATCCGAAGGTGCGCGCCGCCGCCCGGCAGATGCTGCGGCTGGCCGGGCCCTGGCCCCCGCCCCCGCCGCCGCCCGAGGAGGTCCGCGGCCGGGCCGGCACCCGGCACAGCAAGCGCCGCGACAAGGCGGCCATCAGCCACCACTACGACGTCGGCAACGACTTCTACGCCCTGGTCCTCGGCCCGTCCATGGTCTACTCCTGCGCCTACTGGGAGGACGGCGGAACCCTGGAGGAGGCCCAGCGCGCCAAGCTGGACCTGGTCTGCCGCAAGCTCGCGCTGAAGGAGGGCGACCGGCTGCTGGACGTCGGCTGCGGCTGGGGCTCCATGGCGATCCACGCCGCCCGTGAGTACGGCGCCCGGGTCACCGGGGTCACCCTCTCCGTCGAGCAGGCCGCCTTCGCCCGCAAGCGCATCGCGGAGGAGGGCCTGACCGACCGCATCGAGATCCGGGTCCAGGACTACCGGGACGTCCGCGACGGCCCGTACGACGCGATCTCCTCGATCGGCATGGCCGAACACGTCGGCGCGGTCCGCTACCGCGAGTACGCCGACGATCTGTACGCCCTCCTGAAGCCCGGCGGACGGCTGCTCAACCACCAGATCGGCCGCCGCCCCGAGAAGGACGAAGCCGCCTACCAGGTGGACGAGTTCATCGACGCCTACGTCTTCCCCGACGGCGAACTCGCCCCGCTCGGCCGCACCCTCGCCACCCTGGAGGAGGCCGGCTTCGAGGCGCGCGACGTCGAAGCGCTGCGCGAGCACTACGCCCTGACGCTCCGCCGGTGGGTGGCCAACCTGGAGGCGGACTGGCCGCGCGCGGTGCGGATGACCTCGCCCGGCCGGGCCCGGGTCTGGCGGCTCTACATGGCCGCCTCCGCGCTCTCCTTCGAGCACAACAAGATCGGGGTGAACCAGATCCTGGCGGTCCGCCCGGAGGAGGACGGCGCCTCCCGGATGCCGCTGCGTGCCCGGACGTGGACGGCCGACGCGAGCGCCTGAGCCCGCCCGCGGCGAAGGGGCCGGTGTCCGCCGACGCGGACACCGGCCCCTTCGCCGTCACGGGTGCGGCTACGGCTACTCCGTCTTGATCGCCGTCAGCATGTTCAGCTTCGCGGCGCTGCGGGCCGGCCAGAGCGCGGCCAGCACCCCGACCAGACCGGCCAGCAGCAGGAAGACCGCGATCCGGCCCCACGGCACGACCAGGACGTACTCGGGGATCTCCTGGGCGATCGTCTGCCCGATCGCCCAGCCGAGGAAGAGTCCCAGCCCGATGCCGACCACCGCGCCGAACAGCGAGATGACCACCGCCTCCAGCCGGATCATCCGCTTCACCCGGCGCCGGTCCAGGCCGATCGCCCGCAGCATGCCGATCTCCTGCTGCCGCTCGAACACCGACATGGCCAGTGTGTTGACGACCCCGAGCACCGCGATCAGCAGGGCCATGGCCAGCAGGCCGTACATGATGTTCATCGCGAGGTTGACGGAGCCGCCGAACATGTCCCGGATGTCCTGGCGGTCCATCACGCTCATGCCGGGGTTGTCGCCCAGCGCGTCCACCAGGGCCTGCTCCCGGGCGTCGCTCGCCCCGCCGTCCGTCTTCACCCAGATCTCGCGGATGTCCGCCCGGCCCTCGTGCGGGGCCACGATGTCGCGGGGGACCAGGACCGGCGACAGGAACTCGTTGTCCGTGAAGAGCGCGCCGACCTTCAGACGGCCCTTGCTGTCGTCCTGGTAGGTGACGGTGACGGTGTCCCCGGTCTTCCAGCCGCGCGAGGCCGCGGTCTTGTCGGAGACGGCGATCTCGCCCCGGCCGAGGGAGTCCAGCGAACCCGCCACGGCGTCCACGGCGAGGACCTTCTCCACCGCGCCCGGGGTGACGCCCGAGGCGGAGACGCCCCGGCCGTCCACCGTCAGCCACAGGGCCTGCTGCGGGGAGACCGCGGTGACGCCGTCGGCCTTCTCCAGGGCGGTGAGCGCCGACTCGTCGAGGGCGTCGCCGCTGGCCATCGAGATCATGTAGTCGGCGCGGATGTTGTCGGTGGTCACCTTGTCGACCGCCCGGCCGAGGGTGACGCCGAGCACCGAGATGCCCGTCACCAGCGTGAGGCCGATGGCCAGCGCGGAGGCGGTGGCGCCGGTGCGGCGGGGGTTGCGGACCGCGTTCTGCGCGGCCAGCTTGCCCGAGACGCCGAACAGCCGGCGCAGGGCGGGGCGCACCAGGGCGATCACCGGGCGGGAGAGCAGCGGGATCAGGACGATGACGCCGATCAGCGCGAGGAAGGCGCCGCCCGCGATGAGGAGCTGCCCGTCCGAACCGGACCGCGCCGCGCCGCCCACGACCGCCGCGCCGCCGGCCAGGGTGAGGAAGGCGCCGATGGAGTTCCGCAGGACGAGGGACTTCACCGTCGCCACCGCGTGCAGGCTGTTCATCGCCGCGACCGGGGGGATCTTCGCGGCCCGGCGGGCCGGCAGCCAGGCGGCGAGGACGGTGATCACGACGCCGACGCCGAAGGCGGCGAGGACGGTGACCGGGGCGACCACGAGCGGTCCGGCCGGGATCTTCCCGCCGATCAGGCTCATCGCGGAGCGCAGCGCGGTGGCGAGGCCCAGGCCCAGCGCGAAGCCGACGACGGAGGCGATCAGGCCGACCACGGCCGCCTCCAGGAGCACCGAGCGCTTGACCTGGCGGCGCGAGGCGCCGACGGCGCGCATCAGGGCCAGTTCCTTGGTGCGCTGGGCGACCAGCATGGTGAAGGTGTTGGCGATCAGGAAGACGCCGACGAAGAGCGCGACGCCGGCGAAGGCCAGCAGCAGCTTGTTGAGGTTGCTCAGCCCGGCCTCGATCCGCTCCGCCTGTTCGTCGGCGAGCGCCTTGCCGGTCTTCGCCTCGGCGTCCTTGGGCAGCAGCGGCTCCACGGCGGCCAGGAGGTGCTGGTCGGAGGTGCCGGGGGCGGCGGAGACGGCGACGTCCTGGAACTCGCCGGGGCGCAGGAACAGCTTCTGGGCGGTCGCGGTGTCGAAGAGGACCAGGCTGCCGCCGGCGTTGACCGCGCCGTCCTCGGTGGTGAAGACCCCGGACAGGGTGTACTCCTTCACCGGCCCGTTGGTGGCGACCCGGACCGTGTCCCCGACCTCGTACTCGCCCTTCCTCGCGGTGTCCTCGTCCAGGGCGATCCGCCCGGCGGCGGTGGGCCCGGTGCCGTCGGTGAAGGTGTACTGGGTGTCCTCGCCGTCCGTGCCGGGGGCGAAGTTGGCCCCGGTGTTGGACCAGCCGTTGCCGATCAGCTTGCCCTGGGGGTCGGCGACCCCGGCGAAGCCGGAGACCCGGCCGGCGGCGTTCTTCACGCCGTCCAGGTCCTGGATCCGCTTCAGGGTGGCGGCGTCGATGCCGGTGGACTTGGGGTCGAGCCGGTCGGCGTGCGTGGTGACGGCCACGGCGACGTCGTCGTAGCTCTTGGCCGATTGGTTGCGGAAGGCGTGGCCGAGGGTGTCGGTGAAGACCAGGGTGCCGGAGACGAAGGCGACGCCGAGCATCACGGCGAGGATCGTCATCAGCAGCCTGGCCTTGTGCGCGAGCACATTGCGCAGGGCGGTACGGAGCATCTCTGTCAGTCCCGGGAGGAGTGGGCCGGTGGGGGTGGGCGGTCGGCGGGGGCCGGGGTCCTGTGGTGGCGAGCGGACCCGGCGGGCCCCGGGCTCAGCTGGTGCGGCCCTTGGTGTCGAACGCCTTCATCCGGTCCAGCACCTTGTCGGCGGTGGGGTGCGGCATCTGGTCGACGATCGCCCCGTCGGCCAGGAAGACGACCCGGTCCGCGTAGGAGGCGGCCGCCGGGTCGTGGGTCACCATCACCACGGTCTGGCCCAGTTCGCGCACCGAGTTGCGCAGGAAGCCCAGGACCTCGGCGCCGGAGCGGGAGTCCAGGTTCCCGGTCGGCTCGTCGCCGAAGATGATCTCGGGCCGGGAGGCCAGGGCGCGGGCGACCGCGACGCGCTGCTGCTGGCCGCCGGACAGCTCGGTCGGGCGGTGCTTCAGCCGGTCGGCGAGGCCCACCATGTCGATGACCCCGCGCAGCCACTCCTGGTCCGGCTTGCGGCCCGCGATGTCCATCGGCAGCGTGATGTTCTCCAGCGCCGAGAGCGTCGGCAGCAGGTTGAACGCCTGGAAGATGAAGCCGATCTTGTCCCGGCGCAACTGCGTGAGCTGCTTGTCCTTGAGCGAGCCCAGCTCCGTGTCACCGATGCGCACCGAACCGGAGCTGAAGGTGTCCAGGCCCGCCACGCAGTGCATCAGCGTGGACTTGCCGGAGCCCGAGGGCCCCATGATCGCGGTGAACTCGCCCTGCGGGAAGTCGATGGTGACCCGGTCCAGGGCGGTGACCTTGGTCTCGCCCTCTCCGTAGACCTTCGACAGTTCCGTGGCACGGGCGGCCACCGTAGTGACGCGGTGAGCGGTGGACAGGGTGGTCACGGGAGACTCCAGGGTCGGTTCGCGTACGGGACGGGGGCCGCGCGCCGGACCCGCCGGGCGGCGGTGGTCCGGGGCAGGGGCACCTCACCATCGTCTCGGCCGTCCGGCGGCCGGTCGTCACTCCCGATGCCCGTTCCCGGGGCAGTCCTGAGTCGCACCGCCGGGGTCCGGCGTACGTCTGCGGTATGACATCGGACGTCCCCGCACGGGCGGACGGCTCCGCGCACCGGGGTGTCCCCAGCGGGCGGGACGAGAGGCCCCGCCCGCTCGGCGACGCCAGGCACTCGGGGCCGTCGCCCTACCTCGGCGGGGCGGTCGACCCGCGCGGCACCAGCCGGGCCGCCGCGTCCTCGTAGCCCTCCGCCGCGCCCTCGTCGATCAGGGTCAGCAGGGTGCGCGCGGCATGGCCGCCGTACGCCGGGATGTCGCGGCCGAGCGCGGTCAGCGGCGGCCGGACCACCCGGGAGAGCTGGGAGTCGTCCCAGGCGACCAGGGAGAGGTCGCGGGGGACGTCGAGGCCCATCTCCTGGGCGACGGAGAGCCCGGCCACGGCCATGATGTCGTTGTCGTAGATGACGGCGGTCGGCCGCCGCGCCGAGGCGATCAGCCGCCGGGTGGCGTGCGCGCCCTCCTCGCCGGAGTAGTCGGTGTGGACGATCACCGGGGCGCCGAGTCCCAGCTCGGCGCAGATCTCGCGCTGGGCCCGGTCGCGCAGCTCGGTGTGGTTGAGCCCGGGGAGGCCCGCGACCCGGGCGACCGAGCGGTGGCCCAGCGCGGCGAGGTAGGTGACGGTGTCCCGGACCGCCGTGTGGTCGTCGGACCAGACGGCGGGCAGCGGGCCGGCCGCCGAGGGGTGCCCGATCACCACGGCCGGCAGGCCCAGCCCGGCGACGCCCGCGACGCGGGGGTCGTCCGCGCGCAGATCGGCGAGGAACACCCCGTCCACCCGGCCCTCGCCCCACCAGCGGCGGCAGACCTCCAGCTCCTGCTCCGGACCGTCGACGACCTGGAGGAGCAGGGCCCGGCCGCGCGGGGCCAGCTCGCTCTCGATCCCGCTGATCAGCTCCATGAAGAAGGGCTCCACGCCGAGCAGCCGGGCGGGCCGGCAGAGCGCGAGCCCGACCGCGTCGGCGCGCGCGCCGGTCAGGGCGCGGGCCGCGCTGTTGGGCTGCCAGCCGATCTCCTGGGCGATGGCCTTGATGGCGGCGCGGGTCGCGGGAGAGACCCCCGGCCGGTCGTTGAGGGCGTAGGACACCGCGACCTTGGAGACCCCGGCGCGGCGCGCTATGTCGGCGATCGTGGGGCGGTGTCTGGGCATGCGACCTCGCTTAACCGGTTCGTTGTCCCTGCGCATCCTAGCCAGACGCACTCCCGTCCAGGAGTGTGCTTCCCGGACGCGTGATCGTCCAACTTCCCCTGGAATCAAAGAAATGGGAGCGCTCCCTCCATCTTGACAGCCCTCCGCGGCGGCCTTAGCTTCACGGCACTTACCCGGTTCAGCAGCTCCGCTCGGCAGGGACGGCGGGGAGAAGGAGGGACCATGGGCACGGGATTCCGCGGACGGATCGCCGTCGCGTTCGCCGTGATCGGACTCGCCGCCACCGCGTGCACGGGAGGCGGCTCCTCCGGGGGCGGCTCCGGCGGCACGGGTGGCGGCGGGGGCGGTGCGCTCCCGCGCAACGAGACGCTCTACACCACCGGTACGCAGTGGGGGCCGCCGGCCAACTACAACCCGCTCCACAACTGGGACCACGCCACCGGCACCAAGGGCCTGGTCTACGAGACGCTGTTCCACTTCGACCCCAACGAGGGCAAGCTCACGCCCTGGCTCGCCGAGTCGGGCTCCTGGACCGGGGACAAGACCTACGAGGTCACGCTGCGGTCCGGCATCACCTGGTCCGACGGCAAGCCGCTGACCGCCCAGGACGTGGCGTACTCGTACGGCATCGGCAAGATCGAGGCATCCTCCTTCCACACCCTGTGGAGCTGGCTCTCCGACGCCGAGGCGGTGGACGCCACGACCGTCCGCTTCACCTTCAAGGAGGCCCGCTACCAGGAGTGGGACTTCACCCTCTACGGGCAGCCGATCGTCCCCGAGCACATCTGGGGCAAGCGCTCGGAGAAGGAGATCCTCGACGGCGTCAACGACAAGCCCGTCGGCACCGGCGCGTACACCCTCAAGAGCCACACCCAGGACCGGGTCGTCTGGCAGCGGCGCGACGACTGGTGGGGCGTCAAGGCGCTCTCCATGAAGCCCGCGCCCCGCTACATCGTCGACGTCTCCAACCCGAGCAACGAGGTCGTCATCGGCCAGCTCGGCCAGAACCAGCTCGACCTCAGCAACAACTTCCTGCCCGGCGCCTCCTCGCTGATCAAGAGCAAGAAGGTCGTCTCGTACTACGACGAGCCGCCCTACATGCTCTCCGCCAACACCGCCTGGCTGGTGCCCAACACCACCAAGAAGCCGATGGACGACGCGGTCTTCCGCCGGGCGCTCGCCGCCTCCGTCGACACCGGCAAGATCGTCAAGGGCGTCTACGGGGAACTGGTCAAGGCCGCGAACCCGACCGGACTGCTCCCGCAGTGGGACGCCTTCGTCGACCAGGACCTGGTGGCCCGCGAAGGCTTCACCTTCGACACCGACGAGGCCAAGCGCATCCTCTTCGACGGCGGCTACAAGGACACCGACGGCGACGGCTTCGTGGAGAACACGGACGGCTCGAAGATCAGCCTGAAGCTCGCCGTGCCCACCGGCTGGACCGACTGGATGGAGGCCGCCAAGGTCATCGCCTCCTCCGCCAAGGCCGCCGGAATCAAGATCACCACGGAGTTCCCGGACGCCAACGCCCTCAACGAACAGCGCGGCAAGGGCGACTTCGACCTGGTCGTGAACAACGAACGCCAGCTCTCCAGCACCCCGTGGACGTACTACGAGTACATGTTCCAGCTGCCCGTGCAGAAGCAGCAGAACACGGTGAACTTCGGCCGGTACGAGAACCCCGAGGCATGGAAGCTCGTCCAGGAGCTCGGCGGGGTGAAGACCGACGACATCGAGGGCATGAAGAAGGTCATCTCCCGGATCCAGGCCATCCAGCTGAAGGAGATGCCGGTCATCCCCCTCTGGTACAACGGCCTCTGGGCCCAGTCCACCACCGGGACCTGGACGAACTGGCCCTCGGACGCCCCGGGCGCGCCCAAGCACGCACCGGCCCTGTGGCGGAACTGGCTGGAGATGGGCGGCTTCGAAGCGCTGACCCAGCTCAAGCCCGCCAAGTGATCCGGCCGTTCTGAGACCGGGCGGCGCACGGACCACCGCGCGCCGCCCGGCACTGGACCGGGTGGCGTACGCCGGAGCCGTACGCCGCCCGGTCCCGGAGCGGCCGGACCGTGCCGCCCGCTCCGCGCCCACGCCCGCCCCGCCGGGCGGCCGGCGGCCACGCCCCGCCGACCGCACCGGTGGGGCTCTCCCCGGGGAGCCCCCTTGCGCCGCTACTTCGCCCGCAAACTTCTCATCTACGCGCTGACGTTCGTCGTCGCCGTCACCGTCAACTGGATGATCCCGCGCTTCATGCCCGGCGACCCGGTCGCCGCGATGGTGGCCCGCGCCCGGGTCTCGCAGCCCGAGGCCGTCGAGGCCATGCGCTCCTACTACAACGACCTCTTCGGCTTCGACGAGCCCGTCTGGCAGCAGTACCTGCACTTCTGGGGCTCCCTGCTCCAGGGCGACTTCGGGCTGTCCATCTGGGTGTTCCCCAAGCCCGTCGCCGACGTGCTGCTCGACGCCCTGCCGTACACGCTGGGGCTGATGATCCCGGCGGTGCTGCTGAGCTGGTTCGTCGGCAACTGGGCCGGGGCGCTGGCCGCCCGCCGCAAGGTGCTCGACAACACCGTGCTCCCGGCCGGCTATCTGCTCACCGCCATGCCCTACATGTGGATCGCGGTCATCCTCGCCTGGGCGCTGGGCTCCAAGGCGGGCTGGTTCCCGCTCTCCGGCGGCTACAGCCTCGACATCCAGCCCAGCTGGTCCTTCGCCTTCGCCACCGACCTCTTCCAGCACTGGGTGCTGCCGTTCCTCTCGCTCTTCCTGGTCGCGCTCGGCGGCTGGGCCATCGGCATGCGCAACATGATCATCTATGAGCTGGAGTCGGACTACTCCTCCTACCTCTCGGCCCTCGGCGCCCCCCAGCGGCTCATCCGCCGCTACGCCTTCCGCAACGCCGTCCTGCCCCAGATCACCGGACTCGCCCTCCAACTGGGCGTCCTGGTGGCCGGGGCCCTGGTCACCGAGATCGTCTTCGCCTATCCGGGGCTCGGCTCGCTGATCCTGGCCGCCATCCAGAACCAGGACTTCTTCCTGCTCCAGGGCGCCTTCCTGTTCATCGTCATCGGCGTCCTGATCGCCAACTTCCTCATCGACATCGTGTACGTCGTCGTCGACCCCCGCACCCGTACGGGCATGGCAGGAGGCCAGTCATGAGCACCGCGCCCGAACCGGCCACCGAACCGGCCACCGCACCCGCGGCCCCGGGCGGCGGAGCCGCCCGCCCCGGCCGGGAGACGCTGCACTACGCGGTCCGCAACCCCAAACTGATCATCGGGTTCACCGTCGTCGTGCTGCTCCTGCTCATCGGCATCATCGGCCCGCCGCTGCTCGACAACGCCGACCCGAACGAATACGTGGGCCCGCAGGCCGCGCCGCCCGACTCCACGTACTGGATGGGCACCACCACCTTCGGCCAGGACGTGTACGCCCAGTTCGTGCACGGGCTGCGCGCCACGTTCCTCGTCGGCGTCGTCGGCGGGGCCATCGCCGCCGTCATCGCCATGCTCGTCGGCTTCCTGGCCGGCTACCGGGGCGGGGCCGTCGACGAGATCCTCAACATGCTCACCAACGTGGTCCTGGTGCTGCCCGCCCTCGCCGTGCTGCTGATCATCAACGCCTATCTGGGCGTCCGCTCGGTCGCCGTGCAGGGCCTGTTCATCGGGCTCACCTCCTGGCCCTGGGCGGCGCGCGCGATCCGCGCCCAGACCTTCTCGCTGCGCACCCGGGAGTTCGTGGACCTCGCCCGGCTCAGCGGCAGCGGCACCTGGCGCATCGTCTTCCGCGAGATCGCGCCCAACATGAGCTCCTACCTCTTCATGATGTTCATCCTGCTCTTCGGCGGCTCGGTGCTGATCGCCTCCTCGCTCGACTTCATCGGCCTCGGCCCCACCGAGGGCGTCTCGCTGGGGATGATGCTCCAGAGCGCCCAGCAGTGGAGTGCGCTCCAGCTCGGCATGTGGTGGTGGTTCGTCCCGCCCGGCGCCGGGATCACCGCGATCGTCGGCGCGCTGTACATCGCCAACGTCGGCCTCGACGAGGTCTTCAACCCGAAGCTGCGGGAGGCGTGACCCCATGACCCTGAACGTGACCGACCTCCGGGTCCACTACCGCACCCTGCGCGGCGAGGTCCGGGCCCTGGACGGCGTCTCCTTCGACCTGGCCGACGGGGAGATCCTGGGCCTGGCCGGCGAGTCCGGCTGCGGCAAGAGCACGCTGGGCAAGTCGCTGATCCGCCTCGACGGCCGGATGCGCCACGCGGGCGGCACCGTCACCCTGGACGGCGACGACGTGCCGGTGGCCGACGACCGCGCCATGAACGCCTTCCGCTTCCACCGGATATCGCTCGTCCCGCAGTACTCCATGAGCGCGCTCAACCCGACCCGCCGCATCGGCCGGATGATCCGCGAACTGCTCGCCTCGCGCGGCGCCTCCGTCGACACCGCCGAACTGCACCGCAGGCTCGACCTGGTGGGCCTGGACCACGACGTCCTGGACCGCTATCCGATCGAGCTGTCCGGCGGCATGAAGCAGCGCACCGTCATGGTGATCTCCACGCTCCTCGACCCCTCCGTCCTCATCGCGGACGAGGTGACCTCCGCGCTCGACGTCTCCACCCAGCGGGCCGTCGTCGGCGCGCTCACCGGACTGCGCGACAAGGGCCTGGTCACCAGCATGATCTTCGTGACCCACGACCTCGGGCTGACCTCGCACATCGCGGACTCCATCATGGTCATGTACGCGGGCAGGCTCGCCGAGAAGGCGCCCACGAGGACGCTGACGACCGCGCCCCGCCACCCGTACACCAAACTGCTGCTCGGCTCGCTGCCCGAGGTCGGCGCCCGGTACGCGGACAAGCCCCTCAAGGGCATCGCGGGCGCCCCGCCCTCCCTGCTGAACCCCCCGCCCGGCTGCCGCTTCCGCGACCGCTGCCCGCTCGCCGACGAGCGGTGCGCCGAGGAACCCCCGGTCGTGGAGATCGCCCCCCGCCACTCCGTCGCATGCTGGAAGGCCTGATGCTGAGCCTCGACCACGTCACCAAGACCTACCGCGCCGGGGCGTTCGGCGGCGGCTCCGTCACCGCCGTGGACCGGGTGTCCTTCACCGCCGCCCCCGGCGAGGTCGTCTCCCTCATCGGGGAGAGCGGCAGCGGGAAGTCCACCATCGGCCGGATGATCCTCGGACTGACCGGGGTCACCTCCGGCACCCTCACCCTGGACGGCCGGCCGGTCCGCCCCGGCAAGGACTTCTACCGCCGCGTCCAGGGCGTCTTCCAGGACCCCTTCTCCTGCTACAACCCGGTCTTCCGCGCCGACCGCGTCTTCGACATGGTCCGCCGCGCCTACCACCCGGGCGTCCCCGACAAGGAGTGGGCCGACCGGGTCGAGAAGGCCGTCCGGGACGTACGGCTGGACCCCGGCCAGGTCCTCGGCCGCTACCCGCACCAGCTCAGCGGCGGCCAGCTGCAACGGCTCCTCATCGCCCGCGCCCTGCTGCTCGACCTGAGCTTCCTCGTCGCGGACGAGATCACCAGCATGCTCGACGCCTCCACCCGCATCGACGTGCTCAACCTGCTCGCCGTCCTCAAGGAACGCGGCCTCGGCGTCCTCTACATCACCCACGACCTCGCGCTCGGCACCTACCTCGCGGAGAAGACCGTCGTGCTGCGGCGCGGCCGGGTCGTCGAACGCGGCGACACCCAAAAGGTCTTCGGCAACCCCTCCCACCCGTACACCCGCTCCCTGCTCGCCGCCGTACCGCGCCTCAACACCCCGTGGGACCCGCCCGAGCCGGTGACCGCCTGCGCTGTCCACGAGGGCGGCGCCCCCGGGGACGCGCTGTACGAGACCGAGCCGGACCACTTCGTCGCCTGCGCCCAGCTCCCCGACTGCGGAAGGACCGCCGCGTGACCCCTCGCCACCTCCCCGACTGCGGAAGGACCGCCGCGTGACCCTTCGTCATTTCCCCCTGCACGACGGCTGGACGCTGAGCGCCGACACCCCCGTGCCCGTGGACCTGCCCGCCGGGGGACTCCCCGCCACCGTGCCCGGCTGCGTCCACACCGATCTGCTCGCGGCCGGGCTCATCGACGATCCGTACCTGGACGACAACGAGACCCGGCTCGGCTGGACCGGCCGCACCGACTGGACGTACCGCACCGTCTTCGACTGGACCCCGGACGGGCACGACCACGCCGCCCTGTGCTTCGACGGGCTCGACACCGTCGCCACCGTTCTGCTCAACGGCACCGAGATCGGCCGCACCGCCAATCAGCACCGCTCCTACCGCTTCCCCGTCGGCCCGCTGCTGCGCGAGGGCGCCAACACCCTCGTCGTCCGCTTCACCGCCCCCTACACCTACGCCGAGGAACTGCGCGAACGGCTCGGCGACCGGCCCGGGGCGTACGCGGAGCCGTACGCCTTCATCCGCAAGATGGCGTGCAACTTCGGCTGGGACTGGGGCCCCACCCTGGTCACCTCCGGCATCTGGCGCCCGGTCGCGCTGGAGACCTGGAGCGGTCCGCGCATCGCCTCGGTGACGCTGCTGCCGGACCTCGACGAGGCCGGGGTGCCGAGGCTGACCGCCGAGCTGGAGCTGGACCACGACGGCCTCGGACCACTGTCGGGCGAGGTCGCGGTGGCAGGTGAGGAAGCCGCCTTCACCACCACCGGCGACGAGCACCGCGTCACGGTCGCCCTCTCCGTCCCCCGGGCCGAGGTCTGGTGGCCGCACAGCCACGGCGCGCAGCCGATGTACGACGTGACGGTCCGCGTCGGCGACGACGTCCGCACGCTCCGCACGGGCTTCCGCTCCGTCACCCTGGACGAGGACGCGTTCCGGATCGCGGTGAACGGCGAGGACGTCTTCGTACGCGGCGTCAACTGGATCCCCGAGGACTGTTTCCCCACCCGGGTCACCCGCGAACGGCTCTCCGCCCGGCTCGACCAGGCGGTCGCCGCCGGCGTCAACCTGGTCCGGGTCTGGGGCGGCGGCCTCTACGAGAGCGACGACTTCTACGCCCTCTGCGACGAGAAGGGCCTCCTGGTCTGGCAGGACTTCCCGTTCGCCTGCGCGGCCTACCCCGAGGAGCAGCCGCTGTGGGACGAGGTGGCGGCCGAGGCCCGGGAGAACGTCGTCCGCCTCGCCCCGCACCCCTCCCTCGTGCTGTGGTGCGGCAACAACGAGAACCTGGAGGGGCACGCCGACTGGGGCTGGCGCGAGGAGCTGGGCGAGCGCACCTGGGGCCACGGCTACTACCACGAGCTGCTGCCCTCGATCGTCGCCGCGACCGACCCCACCCGCCCCTACTGGCCCGGCTCGCCCTACTCCGGCACCGAGGACCTCCACCCGCAGGACCCGGCCCACGGCACCATCCACATCTGGGACGTGTGGAACCGCGCCGACTACCGGGCCTACGCGGACCGGGTGCCGCGCTTCGTCGCCGAGTTCGGCTTCCAGGGACCGCCCGCCCACGCCACGCTCCGCCGCGCCGTCAGCGGCCCGCTCACCCCCGACGCCCCGCTGCTGGCCCACCACCAGAAGGCCGACGACGGCAATGCCAAACTGCTGCGCGGACTGGGCGACCACCTGCCGCTGCCCGGCGACGACTTCGACGACTGGCACTGGCTCACCCAGCTCAACCAGGCCCGCGCCGTCGCCTTCGGCATCCGCCACTTCCGCTCCCACACCCCGTACTGCATGGGCACGGTCGTCTGGCAGCTCAACGACTGCTGGCCCGTCGTCTCCTGGGCCGCCGTGGACGGCGACGGCCGCCGCAAGCCGCTGTGGTACGCCCTGCGGGAGGTGTACGCGGACCGCCTGATCGTGATCCGCGACGGCGCCGCGCATCTGGTGAACGACGCCCCGGACCCCTGGACGGGCACCCTGCGGCTGACCCGCCACGCCCTGGACGGCACGCCCCTGACCGAGCACACCGAGACCGTCACCACGGCCGCCCGGGGCGTCACCCGCGTCCCGCTGCCGCCGTCCGTGGCCGCCCCGGCCGACCCGGCCGCCGAACTTCTGACCGCCCGCCTCGGCGACACCCGGACCGTCGGCTACTTCGACGAGGACACCCGTCTCGCCCTGGAACCGCCCCGGTACGACGTCACGGTCACCGAGCACGGTGACGGCGACGGACCGCCCGCCTACCGCGTCGAGGTGACCGCCCGCACCCTCCTGAAGGACCTGTCCCTCTTCCCCGACCGCCTCGACCCGGCCGCCGCAGTCGACCGCATGCTCGTCACCCTGCTCCCCGGCGAGACCACCGTGTTCATGATCACAGGAGCCCGCCTCGCGGACCCCCGTGCCCTGGGCGCGCGGCCCGTCCTGCGGTGCGTCAACGACACCGTCGCGAAGGAGTAGCCGGCCCGGGGGTGGCGCGCCCCTGGCGATCGGTGGCGCGCCCCTGGCGAAACCGCTGTGCGGGTGCGGCGACTTTCCGTCAATTCGGATACGGGCCTCCCGCACCCGCCACCCCGCCCAGGCGTGTGACTATGCCTTCCGCGTGTGCTGACGGACCCTCAAGCGATCAATAAAATAAGACAACATCGCGCCAGTGTTCGCCTGTCGGAGGAGAGCCCCCGGATAGGGTCATGTGCCAACGCGGAGCCGCGCGCCAGGCCCGGATGGTGGAACGCAGACACGGCGAGCTTAAACCTCGCTGCCCCTCGGGGGCGTGCCGGTTCAAGTCCGGCTCCGGGCACCACCGCGCTCGCCGCCGACGGCGCGCCCCCCTCCGTTCCGGCGTCGCGGAGCCACCCGTACGGCGGTACTTACCCCGGGGCGACGGCCAGCCTCCCCGCGACTCCTCCACGGGAATGCAGGATCGACCCCGCCCGCGTGCGGCACGCCCACGCGCCCCGCACCGCCGTTGGAGGAAGTCCGCGATGTTCCGCCCGCTGCGCGCAGCGATGTCCCCGGCGCGCGGCGCGGAGGGCGACGAGATGAACGGCATCCGTACCCCCGCCACCCGCGCCGTCGTCCTGGCGACCCTGGCGGCGACGGCCGTGGTGGTCGTCCTCGGGCTGCTGACCGGTACGGCGGTGCTGCTGCTGGGTCTGCTGGTCTTCCTCCCGGCGTTCGCGGCGGCGCTGTGCAGCCCCCGGCAGACGGCGATCGTGTCCGCCTGGGTGAGCCTCGTCGTCATCGCGCCCGTGGTCATCCAGCCCGGCGAACCGGTCCTGGACCGGGTGATCCTGACGCTGTTCGCCATCGGCTTCGGCGTGCTCGCGGTCTACGGGGCGCGGGTGCGCATCACGCGCGAGAGCGCCCTGGTGCGGCTGCGGTCGACCGCGGCGGCGATGCAGCGGCAGATCCTGCGTCCGCTGCCGGTCCTCACCGACGAGGTCCTGGTGGACGGCGTGTACGAGCCCCTCCAGGAGGACAAGCTGGTCGGCGGCGACATCTACGACGTGGTGGCCACCCCGTGGGGCAGCCGGGTCCTCATCGGGGACGTCCAGGGCAAGGGGCTGGCCGCCATCGGCATGGCCATCGACGTGGTGGGGGCCTTCCGGGAGGCCGCGCACCGCGAGCCGACCGTGACCGCGCTCGTCGACGCGCTGGAGGCGGCGGTCGTGCGGCACAACGACTACGCCGGACAGCGGGGAGAGCCCGAACGGTTCGTCACCGCTCTGGTCCTGGCCGTGGGCGCGGAGACCGGGACCCAGGTCGTCGGCTGCGGCCACATCCCGCCCTATCTGCTGCACGAGGGCGCCGTCACCGCCCTCGGCGAGGGCGAGGAGCACGTCCCCCTGGGCCTGGCGTCCCTGGTCGACCAACCCCGTACGGTCGCGTGGTTCGACTTCCCGGCCGGCGCCACGCTGCTGCTCTGCACCGACGGGCTGACCGAGGCCCGGTCGCCCGGCGGGGACTTCTACCCGCTGGAGGAACGGCTCCGCGGGCGGGACGACATCACCGCGGGCCGGCTGGCCGGTTCGCTCGTCGACGACATGCGCGCGTTCACCGGGGGCGAGCAGCAGGACGACCTGGCGGTCCTCGCCGTACGCCGCGCCCCGTAGCCCCCTCCGCACCCCTGCCGCGGCCCCCGCCGTGACCGCTCCGGGACCCCTGGACCCACTGGGCCCACGGCTTCCCCGGCGGAACGTCCGGAATGAGCCACCGCATTTGGGCCCACGGGCCCGTGTCCGCACGGCTGTTCCTCTCGTAACCTCCGAGCCCTAAGGCCATCGGGGAGGACGGACAACATGCCACGGACGAGGTGTCGGGGGCTCATGTCCTCGCGCGGAGCATGGGACGACAGGGGCGGCACGGCCCTGGAGTACGTGGGCATGGTCCTGGTGGCCGTGGCCATCGTGGGCGCCCTCCTGGTGACCGACCTCGGCGGCCGGGTCAGCTCCCGGTTCTCCTGCGCGATCTCGTCCGTATGGGGCGGTGGCGGAGGCTGCTCCAGCGGCACCGGGGGCGACGCGGGCGGCGATCCCAACGCCGCGTTCGAGCCGCTGACCTGCGCCACGGTGACCAAGGCCGGGACCGAGGGCGGCAAGTTCGGGGTGTCCTTCGAGACGCTCGGGATCGAGTTCGGCGGCGAGTTCGGCTTCGAGGAGACGACCCTCAAGGCGAAGACCGACGTCAACAAGGACGGCAAGGTCGACGAGAACGACGAGCAGGTCTCGCTCACCTTCACCGACGCCGGCTCCGTCAAGGGCACCGAGAAGCCCAAGGGCGGCATCAAGATCGGTGACGTCGGCAAGGACAAGGTCGAGCTGGCCGCCGGTCTCACGGTCACCACGGGCGACACCTGGATCTTCGACTCCCAGGAGGAGGCGGACCAGTTCCGCAAGGACCTCCAGGAGTACAAGAAGCTCAGCCGGCTCAACAAGCTCTCCAACCTCAGCCCGATCATCGGCGGTTCCACCGAGGTCGCCAGCTGGTTCGGCAAGGGGCCCAAGGCCAAGGAGAGCCGCCTCAAGCAGAACATCGAGGACAAGCTCGGCAACAAGCACATCACCACCCAGAAGATCGGCCTCGAAGCCGCCGCCCAGGCCGGTCTCCAGTTCGGCAAGGGCATGAACACCCCCGACACCACCAACCCCGACGGCACGACGACCCCGGCGCCCAAGCCCGGCGCCACCATCGAGGCCGGCGTCAAGATCTCCCAGTCCTCCGAGGTCACGCTGACGCAGAACCACATCAACAACACCGACGCGTACACCTACCAGGCCAAGGTCAGCGGCGGCGCCTACGCGAAGGGCGAGGCCGGTCCGGCCAAGGCGGGCGCGGAGGCCGCCGGTTCGGCGGCCGGTGCCATCACCGTGACCGTCGACAGCAAGACCGGCAAGCTGAAGAGCATCACGATGACGCGCACCCTGGAGGGCAAGGCCGAGGCCAACGCCGGTCTCAAGGGCGACATCAACGGCAACGAGAAGGGCGGCGGCACGACCACCCAGGTCGTCACCACCACCGTCCCGCTGGACGACAAGAACCTGAGCCAGGCCGAGTCCGACGCCATCAAGCAGCAGCTCTTCTCCGGCCAGGGCATGAACAGCGCCTTCACCTACCTCTTCACCGGCACCCCGGTCCCCACCAAGGACCCCGGCCCGGGCGACCCCTTCGGCCACTACGCGTTCAACCACGGCCAGGTCAGCAAGCAGGAGTACGACGGTTCCTCCTCCTCCGAGGAGATCGGGCTCGACATCAACCTGGAGATAGCGGGCATCAACGGGGCCTACACCAGCTCCGAGTCCGAGAAGAACCTGACGAAGGCCGAGTTCCTGGGGGCCCCGTCCAACGGTCAGCGCTCCTTCTTCCCGTACAGCTACTGTGCCAAGTGATCCACCGGTACAAGGAGACGTGATCATGACCAAGCTTTCCGTCCGGCGGGCGGTGCGGGCCGTCGCCGTCACGACCGCCGTCCTCGGCGCCGGGCTCGTACTGGCCGGCTGCGGTGGCGAGAAGTCCTCGGACGGGGCCGCTCCGGCCGCGCCCGCCGACTGGAAGAAGCTCACCGGCCCCACGGTGTCCCTGGCCTACCCCGCCGACCTCACCGAGCAGTCGGCGGCCGAGCGCGGCAAGCTCAACGACGCGGCGGCCCTGCGCACCGAGGGCGACCGGGCGACGGTGAAGGTGACCATCCAGAGCGGCTTCGCCGACGCCGCCACCGGCGACGACGCGGCCTCGGTCGGCCGGGCGCTGCTGATGGCGTCCACCGAGGTGAAGGCCACAAAGGACGCCGGCATCGAGGGGGCCGAGGGCGCCAAGCGCATCGACTTCACCTACACCGGTACGGGGCTGCCGCAGTCGCCCCCCAAGGGCGCCAAGGTCGACGGCGTGGTCATCACGGGCGTCGACTCCGCAGGAAAGATCTACTCCGTCCGCATCGACGCCCAGGAGGGCAAGCTCACCGACGCGGACCGGACGAAGATCGTCGACAGCATCCAGGTCAAGTAGCTCCCGCGCACCGGGCGACGACGAAGAGGCAGCCCCATGTCCCGATACGACGTACACCACCGCGGGTACGGATCCGCGCCCGCCTCCGGCGACGACCGGCCGCGGTTCCTCAACCTCATGCTGCCGTGGGCCGGCGGCATCGTGGTGACGCTGGTGACCGAGGTCGCCCTCGCGGTGCTCGTCTGGGACGTCATCACGGGCGACGACGTCTCCACGATGGACTCGCCGGTCCGCACCGTCCTGCTCCTCCACCTGCCGACCGCGGCCTGTGTGGCGCTGGGCGTCTGGGCCGCGGCCGCCCTCCACCAGGGGGCCTCGCGGGAGTCGCGGGTACGGCACTGGTTCGCGGCGTTCACCCCGGCCGTCGCGCTCCAGCTGCTGGTCTTCCTCTCCCAGGGCGGGGACCTCACCGTCCTCACCTTCCTGGTGCAGTTGGTGGTCCTGGTGGTTGGGTGTGCGGTGGGATTCCTCGTCGACAGGCTGCGCAACGGTTAGAAGGTGCTCATGGACTCCTCGCTCGTCATCGCCGCGGTCGTCGCCGCGGTGGCGGTCCGGTCCCTGGGCCGGACCGTCCGGCAGGTGCGCGGCGCGCGCTCCGGCGTGACCGCCCCGGCCCGCTGCGTCCGGGTCCAGGAGCGCACGACCGCGACGGGCTCCTCGGGCGACCGGCGGGCCTGGCACGTCTTCGCGTTCACCGCGCGCGACGGCCAGTGGGTCGAGTTCCAGGACGGCGGGAACAAGCGCTACGTCGAGGGCGCCCGGGTCACCGTCCGCTACGACCCCGCCGACCCCCACCGCACGGCCACCCTCGCGGGCAGCCCCCGCGCCGCCCTGGCGGAGGGGGCGTTCTCCGTGGTGCTGATGGGGCTCGTGCTGCTGATGTTCCTCACGGACTTCCCCCAGAACCTCTTCCGCTGAACCGTCCCCCCGCCACTGTCAGTGCGGCCTGCTGTCATGGTCGTGAACGGACGGCACACACGAAGGAGGCGGACCGTGGGCACCTGGGGCGCGGGCAACTTCGACAGCGACACGGCGGCCGACCACCTCGGCGACCTCGTCGCCCGGCTGGTCGCCGGCATCACCGAGACGATGAACGGCGACCCGGTCGAGCTGGAACCCGACGAGTACGGCGGGGTGAGCGTCCCCTGCGACCTGGAACTGCTCCTCCTCCTGCACCGGCAGGGCTGGGCCGGGGTCACCCTTCCGCAGCCCGCCCTCGTCCGTTCCTGGCAGAAGACCTTCATGGACGTCTGGGAGCGCACCATCGACGACCTGGAACCGTCCGACGGGTACAAGGAGGAGCGCCGAGCGGTCCTCGACGAGACCTTCGAGCGACTGGCCGAGGCGTCCGCGGGTTCCTGAAAGATCCTCCCCTGGCACTAGGGAGAATGCTTTGCCTACCCATTACTCTTGTGGGAAGGCCACGCTGGGTGGCCATGGAGGAGTGAGATGAGGAGCAGCAACCCGGTCTTCTCGCGACGGGGCTTCAGCCGCGACAACAGTTACGCGGGCTTCAACACGGCGCCGCAGGCCGGGGCCCCCGCAGCGGGTGCCAACCCGTACGCGCAGGGCACCGCCCCGAACCCGTACGCCACCAACCCCTACGCGCAGACGGGCGCCCCGGCGCCGGCCCGTACCGGCGCGATGACGATCGACGACGTGGTGACGCGCACGGCGATCACGCTGGGCACGGTCGTGCTCGGCGCCGCCCTGGCGTGGGCGCTGCTGCCCGTCGACGAGGCGAACCTCGGCAAGTCGTACGGCATCGCGATCGGCGCCGCGCTGATCGCCTTCGTGCTGTCGCTCGTCCAGTCCTTCAAGCGGACCCCGGTCCCGGCGCTGATCGTGGCGTACGCGGCGTTCGAGGGCGTCTTCCTCGGCGTCATCTCCAGCGCGGTCAGCACGTACATCGGACCGGGCGTCGTGATGCAGGCGGTGCTCGGCACCATGTGCGTCTTCGCCGGTGTGCTGCTGGCGTACAAGATGCGCTGGATCCGCGTCACCCGCCGGTTCTACGGCTTCGTGATGGCCGCCGCGATGGGCTTCATGCTCCTCATGGTGGTCAACCTGCTGTTCGCCGTGTTCGGCGGCGGCGACGGCCTGGGCTTCCGCAGCGGCGGCCTCGGCATTCTCTTCGGCGTCATCGGCATCATCCTCGGCGCCTGCTTCCTGGCGCTGGACTTCAAGCAGGTCGAGGACGGCATCGCGTACGGCGCTCCGCGCGAGGAGTCCTGGCTGGCCGCCTTCGGCCTCACCATGACCCTGGTGTGGATCTACCTGGAGATGCTGCGCCTGCTCTCCATCCTCAGCGGCGACGACTGAGGCGGCGCGCCGTCCCGGCGCGCGACCTGACGCATACGGCCCGTGGACTCCGGCAGGAGCCCGCGGGCCGTCGTCGTGCGCGGGCGCGGCCACGGGCGCACGCGCGCGGGCTCCGGCCGTTGGCCCGGGGCGCGTGCGGGCGCGTAGGGTCGCGGGGTGCTCGATACGACGCCCCTGATCATCGCCGTGGACCGATTCGCCGACCGGCTGCGCGCCGCCCCGCAGAGCAGGCTCCAGCGGGGAGCGGCCGCCGGGGGACTGGCCGCCGCCCGGGAGCTGGCCGTGCGGGCCCAGCGGGCCGAGGAGCCCGGCCGGGAGCCCCGGATCATGCCGGACGCCGGGATCTTCGCCGTCGGGGACCAGCTCGCCGTCGCGGGCCGGGATCTGGCCGCGGCACTGGAAACGGCCCCGTCCGAGGAGCTGGACGAGGCCGTGCGCTACGTGGAGGAGGCGGCCGGCCGGGCGTTCGCCTGAGGCCGGCGCGGGTGCGGTCGTGGTGCTGCCGGTCCGCGGGTGCGCCCCGCGGTGTCCCGGCGGCGGCCGGTGAGGGCCGCTGTGCCCCGGTGGGGCCGGAGACCGGTCGTCGCGGGCTAGAAGCTCGCTATGACGCGGTCGGCCAGTATGTAGACGTTCTCCTTGCCGCAGGAGAAGGTCAGCGCGTAGGCGCCGGAGACGCCGGACCCGCCCAGCAGCACCGGGTGCTCACCGGCCCGCAGCGACGCGGCCAGCTGCTCGGCCGTCTCGCGGTGGCCGGGGGTCATACAGAGCGTGGTGCCGTCCGCGAACACGTAGACGTCGAGCGTGCCCAGCGGGCCGGGGCGGACGTCGGACAGCTCGGTCCGGCTGTCGGCCAGCTCTTCCAGCCGGTTCACGGTGCGCTCGTGGTCGGTGACGACGGGCGTCTGCACCGGGACGAAGTCCGGGTGCGAGGGGTGGCGGCGGCGGGCCGCCGCCAGCTCGGGGGAGTCCTCGGCGAACTCGGCGGTCTCCGGGAGGTCGGCCATGTCGGGCAGGTCCGTCAGCCCGGCCAGCTCCGTCAGCTCCTCAAGGGCCTCGGTGGCGTCCAGGTCCAGGGAGTCCAGCCCGGCCAGATCGCTCTGGCGCGGCATGAAGAAGGGGGCGTCCTCCCCGAGCCCGGCCAGGCCGCCCAGCAGGGACGGGGCGTCGGCGGCGTCGCGTGCCTCCTGCGTCGCCCAGAAGGCACGGGCCTCGGCCAGCTCGCGCTCCCGCTCCTCGGCCAGCGCCTCGGCGACGGCCGCGCGGATCTCGGCGGCGGAGGCCGAGGTGGTGTCATGACGGTTCTGGGCGGGTACGGCAGCGGTACGGGCGTGGCCGTCGGCCAGCTCCCGGCGGAGGGCGGCCACCTGGCGGCGCAGCCCGTGAGCGGCGTGCAGCGCGGCAGCGCCCACGGCCGTGGCAGCGGCGGTGGTCAGCAACAGGGCAAGAGGCATGGCGCTCACTGACATACTCCCGGTTTCAATCGATCCCCCGACTTCCTACATCAGCTTGTGCTCTACCGGCACCATGTGTCAGTGCATTACGTCACGAATTGGACAGGTCTTTGTGCCCGGGGTCTACCCCTGTTCCTGGTGTGACCTGCGGAAATGGCTCTCCCCCAGGAGATAGGTCACATCCTGGGGGAGATTCGGTCACGGACGGGGCTCGGAACCGGCCATCCCGGCCGGGTGCGCGGCCCCGGCCCGGTCCGTGCGGCGTTCGCTCAGCTCAGGCGCTCGATCACCATCGCCATGCCCTGGCCGCCACCGACGCACATGGTCTCCAGGCCGAACTGCTTGTCGTGGAACTGGAGGCTGTTGATCAGCGTGCCGGTGATCCGGGCGCCGGTCATGCCGAAGGGGTGCCCGACGGCGATCGCGCCGCCGTTGACGTTGACCTTCTCCAGCGGCAGCCCGAGGTCGCGGTAGGAGGGGATCACCTGGGCGGCGAACGCCTCGTTGATCTCGGCCAGGTCGATGTCGTCGATCGTCAGCCCGGCCCGCTTCAGCGCCTGCTTGCTCGCCTCGACCGGTCCGTACCCCATGATCTCGGGGGAGAGGCCCGAGACGCCGGTGGAGACGATCCGGGCCAGCGGGGTCAGGCCCAGCTCGCGCGCCTTGGTGTCGGACATGATGACGAGGGCGGCGGCGCCGTCGTTGAGCGGGCAGCAGTTGCCCGCGGTGACCAGGCCGTCGGGGCGGAAGACCGGCTTGAGGCCCTGCACGCCCTCCAGCGTCACGCCCGCGCGCGGGCCGTCGTCCTTGGAGACGACGGTGCCGTCGGGGGTGGTGACCGGGGTGATCTCCCGCTCCCAGAAGCCGTTCTTCAGGGCTTCCTCGGCGAGGTTCTGCGACCGTACGCCGAACTCGTCCATGTCCTGGCGGGTGACGCCCTTGAGCCGCGCCAGGTTCTCCGCGGTCTGGCCCATCGCGATGTACGCGTCCGGGACCAGCCCGTCCTCGCGCGGGTCGTGCCAGCTCGCGCCCGACTCCTCGGCACGGGCCGCGGTGCGGGCCTCGGCCTCGGCGAAGAGCGGGTTGTGCGTGTCCGGCAGGCTGTCGGAGTTGCCCTTCACGAAGCGGGACACCATCTCGACGCCGGCCGAGATGAAGACGTCGCCCTCGCCCGCCTTGATCGCGTGCAGCGCCATGCGGCTCGTCTGGAGCGACGAGGAGCAGTAGCGGGTGACCGTGCAGCCGGGAAGATGGTCCATCCCCATCTGCACCGCGATGATGCGGCCCAGGTTGTTGCCCTGCTCGCCACCGGGCAGGCCGCAGCCGAGCATCAGGTCGTCGATGTCCTCGGGGTCCAGCTCCGGGACCTTGGCGAGGGCGGTCTGGATGATCGTGGCGGTCAGGTCGTCCGCCCGCAGGTCCTTCAGCGAACCCTTGAAGGCCCGGCCGATGGGCGAACGGGCAGCAGAGACGATCACGGCTTCGGGCATCACGCGGCTCCATGAGGGCTGGAAGGCTGTCAGGCAGGACTGCTCTGGAAGTTACCCGGACGTACTGCCGAGGTCACCCGACGCGGCATGTGATGCCCGACTCTTTTCTAAGCAACCGCTCAGTTCGGCGCCGGGGCGCCCCGGGGCCCGGCCGGCGCGGGGCTCCGGTCCCCTCACGCGTGCCGGGGCGAGGCGTCCGTGCCGGTCCCGGAGTGCCGCTCCACGCGGGTCGAACCGCCCTCCGCCTTCCGCGGCTCCTCGTGCGGATGCGGCTCCGTGGCCGCGGGCAGCCGCCGCCGTCTGCGGTGCTTGAGCAGCGCCCACGGCGCCCGCGCCCCGGTGACCTCCGTACCGGCCTCCATGGCCGCCTGCGAGGCCGCCTTGGCCACCGGCAGCATGTCCTCGCGGCGCGCCCCGTCCAGATGATCGGACTCCGGCCACAGCCCGAGCGCCGCGCACAGCGTCGGCAGGACCGCCATCGACGCGGTCGCGTACCCCTCGGCCGACGGGTGGTAGTTGTCCGGGCCGAACAGCTCCCTGGGGTTCGCCTCGAACTCCGGTCCCAGCAGATCGCCCAGCGACACCGTCCGCCCGCCCTGCTCCACGGCGCCGATCGTCTGCGCCGCCGCCAGCTGCCGGCTCGCCCGGCGGGCCAGCCACCGCAGCGGCTGGTAGACCGGCTCGATCGTGCCCAGGTCCGGGCAGGTGCCCACGACGACCTCCGCGCCCGCCGTGCGCAGCCGCCGAACCGCCGTCGTCAGACAGCGCACCGACTGGGTCGCGGGCATCCGGTGCGTCACGTCGTTCGCCCCGATCATGATCACGCAGACGTCCGGGGTACGGGCCGGGTCCGCCAGCAGCAGCGAGACCTGCCGCTCCAGATCGTCCGAGCGGGCCCCCGGCTGTGCCACGTTGCGCAGGTCCACCGGGCGCTCGGACACCGCGGCCAGCCCCGAGGCGAGCAGCGCCCCCGGGGTCTGCCCGGCTCGCCGCACCCCCTGCCCGGCCGCCGTGGAGTCCCCGAGGAGTCCGAACCGCAAGGGCTCCGCCGGACCGGCGAACGCCACTCCGTACCGCCCGTCCGCGCTCGGCGGGACCGGGGCGATACCGCCGCCCACCTGCCGCTTCGCCAGCTGGACCTCCGCCAGCAAGACGCCTGCGGCCGCTGCGCCCAGCAGCCCGATGCTGCCACCGCCGTAGGCCGCGCCCGCCGCGATCCGCCGTGCCACCCGTGCCCTCGACACAGTCCGGTCCACCTCCTCGTCGCCGTACCGCCGTACACAGTGCTACCTGCCCCCAACCGACCGTCGTTCAATCGCGTCGCCCAATCCGGTGCCGGTGCGCATACGCTGGCCGCACCATCTCGGAGACCCCGGAGTGACACGGTGCGATACCACGATTCGATGATCAGTCTCGTAGGCAATACCCCGCTGGTGAGGCTGCGCAGCGTCACGGCCGGCATCCAGGCGACGGTCCTGGCCAAGGTCGAGTACTTCAACCCCGGCGGCTCGGTCAAGGACCGCATCGCCCTGCGCATGATCGAGGCCGCCGAGCAGAGCGGCGAGCTGCGGCCCGGCGGCACGATCGTCGAGCCCACCAGCGGCAACACGGGCGTCGGCCTGGCGATCGTCGCGCAGCAGAAGGGCTACAAGTGCATCTTCGTCTGCCCGGACAAGGTGTCCACGGACAAGATCAATGTGCTGCGCGCCTACGGCGCCGAGGTCGTCGTCTGCCCCACGGCGGTCGACCCGGAGCACCCGGACTCGTACTACAACGTCTCCGACCGGCTGGTCCGTGAGACGCCCGGTGCCTGGAAGCCCGACCAGTACTCGAACCCGAACAACCCCCGCTCCCACTACGAGACCACCGGTCCGGAGCTGTGGGAGCAGACGGAGGGGAGGATCACCCACTTCGTCGCGGGCGTCGGCACCGGCGGCACCATCAGCGGCACCGGCCGCTATCTGAAGGAGGTCAGCGACGGTGCCGTCCAGGTGATCGGCGCCGACCCGGAGGGCTCCGTCTACTCCGGCGGCTCCGGACGCCCGTACCTGGTCGAGGGCGTCGGCGAGGACTTCTGGCCGACGGCCTACGACCGCACGGTCACCGACGAGATCGTCGCGGTGTCCGACAAGGACTCCTTCCAGATGACCCGCCGCCTCGCCAAGGAGGAGGGACTGCTCGTCGGCGGCTCCTGCGGCATGGCGGTCGTGGGCGCCCTGGAGGTCGCCAAGCGGCTCGGCCCCGACGACGTGGTCGTCGTCCTCCTCCCGGACAGCGGACGCGGCTACCTCTCGAAGATCTTCAACGACGAGTGGATGGCCGACTACGGCTTCCTGGAGGACACCGGCCCCTCGGCCCGGGTCGCGGACGTCCTGAACCACAAGGAGGGGCCGATCCCCACCCTCGTCCACATGCACCCGGAGGAGACCGTCGGCGAGGCCATCGACGTGCTGCGCGAGTACGGCGTCTCGCAGATGCCGATCGTGAAGCCCGGCGCCGGCCACCCGGACGTGATGGCCGCCGAGGTCATCGGCTCGGTCGTCGAGCGCGAACTGCTCAACGCGCTCTTCGCCCAGCGCGCCTCGCTCTCCGACCCCCTGGAGAAGCACATGTCGCCGCCGCTGCCGCAGGTCGGCTCCGGCGAACCGGTCGAGGACCTGATGGCGGTGCTCGGCGGTACGGGCGCGGCCGACGCGGCGATCGTCCTGGTGGAGGGCAAGCCCAAGGGCGTCGTCAGCCGCCAGGACCTGCTGGCCTTCCTCGCCAAGGACACCGCCAAGGACGGCGCGTAGCAGCCGCCCGGCGCCACGGGGGCGGGGCCGTCCGGTCCCGTCCCCCGTGATGGCGGTCTTTCCGGAAACGGTACGAGCGCGACACGTCCACGCAGCACCCGCTTAACACGGCTCGGGCACAGTGGTGGATGTCGGCGGGGGAGAACCGCCGGCACCGATACGGCGACACCGGACTACGGAGCGGCTCCCGGACCTCCACCGTCGCCCGGACGCGCGACCGGCCCTGACCCGGACCGCGTCCCTCGCGGGGACCGCCGTCGTCCCGCCCCCTGGGAAACCGGGGGTGCGGCGGTCCCCGCGACACATCTACGCGCGCCGATCCCGGGCGCTCTCAGGGCCGCCTTACCGGCCGCCCCGTGCCGCCCTACCGGCCGCTCCCCGCGCCGCCTTCCCCGGCGCTCTCCGCGCCGCCTTACCGGCCGCTCCCCGCGCCGCCTTCCCTGCCGCCCCCGCTGCCGTTCCCCGTGCCGTCCCCCCGGACGTTCCTCCGCCGGGACTCCCCGTCCGGCGCGGCCCAGCTCGCGAGCAGGGCGATCCGCTCCGCCGTCGCGGAACCGGGCTCCGGGGTGTAGACCACCAGCGACTGCCCGGGGTCTCCCGGCAGCGCGAGCGTCTCGTAGGGCAGGGTCAGCTCGCCCACGACCGGATGGGCGATCCGCTTCACGCCGTGCGTCTTCGCCTTGACCCCGTGGTCCGCCCACAGCCGGCGGAAGTCCTCGCTCCGCATCGACAGCTCGCCGATCAGGGTCGCCAGCACCTTGTCGTCCGGGTGCAGCCCGGCGTCCAGCCGCAGATGGGCCACCGTCTCCGCCGCCACGGCCGGCCAGTCCGGGTACAGCGCGCGCGCCCCCGGGTCCAGGAACGCCTGGCGCGGCATGTTCCGTTCGTCCGGCGCCATCCGGGAGAAACCGTTCAGGGCGTCCCCGAGCGCGTTCCACGCCAGCACGTCCAGCCGGCGCCCCAGCACGAAGGCGGGCGCCCCCTCCAACGCGTCCAGCAGCAGCCGCACCCCCGACCGCACCCGCCGTGCCGGGGCCGCCGCGCCGACCCGGGACGCCGGACGGGCCACCGTGCGCAGATACGCGTGCTCCGTCTCGTCCAGGCCCAGCACCCGGGCGATCGCGTCGAGCACCGCGTCCGAGACGCTGGGGCCGCGCCCCTGCTCCAGCCGGATGTAGTAGTCGACGCTCACCCCGGCCAGCTGCGCCACCTCCTCCCGGCGCAGCCCGGGGACGCGCCGCCGGCCGTAGGAGCTCAGCCCCACGTCCTCGGGCCGGATGCGGGCACGCCGTGAGCGGAGGAAGTCCCCCAGATCGCCGTCCATGCGGTCGATCGTAGAAGAGCGGCGCCCGCCGAGCCTGGTACTGCCGGACCCAGGAAGGACGCACCCCTGGGTAGCCCCCGCGCCCCGCCCCAGAGTGGTCACCGGCCCCGGGGATGCGCCCCGGGGGAACCGGCCGGAGGAGCACCCACCATGTCGTACGCCACGCTCGCGGACCGCACCGCCGTCGTCACCGGAGCCGCCAGCGGCATGGGCGGGGCGACCGCCCGGCTGCTCGCCGCCCACGGAGTGCGGGTGGCCCTGCTGGCCCGCCGCGCCGAGCGGCTGGAGGAACTGGCCGCCCGGATCACCGCCGACGGCGGCCGGGCGCTCGCCGTCCCCGCCGACGTCACCGACCAGACCTCCGTGGACGCCGCCGCCGCCCGCGTACGCACCGGACTCGGCCCGGTCGACCTCGTCGTCAACGCGGCCGGGGTGATGCTGCCGAACCCGCTCGACGCGGGCCGGGCCGACGAATGGCAGCGGATGATCGACACCAATGTGACCGGGGCCCTGCGGATCACCCGGGCCTTCACCGCCGACCTGCTCGCGGCCGCCGCCGAGGGCCGCACCGCCGACCTCGTCAACATCTCGTCGATCGGCGCCCACGTCGTCTTCCCCGACTACGCGGTCTACGGCGCCACCAAGGCCGCGCTCACCCACCTCTCGGCCTCGCTGCGCGCCGAACTCGGCCCCCGCGACGTGCGCGTCACCAACATCGAACCGGGTCTGACGGCCACCGAACTCGGCGACCACATCGACAACCCGCGGCTCAGCGGGGCGCTCGGCGGCATGTTCGACGCCCTGGGGGGACTGTCCGGTGAGGAGATCGCCGACCTGATCGCGTACACCACCAGCCGGGCCCGCCACGTCAACCTGCGCCAGCTGGTCGTCCTGCCGACCCGGCAGGCCTGAGACCGTGCCGCCTCGCGCGCTCCCGGCTCACTCCTCCCAGTCGGACGCCGCCCGCCGCCGCTCCCGGTTGTTCCGGAACAGCCCGCCGCTGCCGGCCGCCTGGAAGGCGTTCACCCCGACGATGCCGGACCAGGCGACGAGCAGCCCGCCGATGCCCGCGTTCGCCACGGCGATGGCGGACAGCGGGATCGCCAGGACCAGCGAGATGATCGCCAGTCCGTAGCGCTCGCCGAAGTGGCCCAGCGGCGACTCCGGGGCGCGCGCCCCGCGGGCCACGGCGACCCGCTGCTCCGCGAGATGGCGCCGGACCCGTCGGTCGAGCGTGGTGTCGAGCCGCTGCTCGACCTTCTCCAGGAAGGAGTCGACGAGCGCGGACTCGTACTCGTCCCCCAGCTCCCCGCGGGCCCGGAGGGTGGCGTTGAGCTCCTTCTTGAGCTCGGTGTCGGGTGCGTCCATGCTGACCACCGTACGAAGCGGGGGCGGTCGCGTCAGTGGGGCTAACCCCCCGGTTTCCGGGGGCCGGGAGGCGGGTGCGGAGGCCCGGCCCGCCCGGCTGCATATGGACATGCAGACGACCGGCTGGCTGAATGGATCCGGCGGTGCCGGTTCTCGGCCCCGGGATCCAGCGAGGGGACAGGATGAGCGGGAGCAGCGCGGGCGCGCGGTTGCAGCAGCTGTTCGAGGGGCGCCGGCTCACACCCACCCAGCGGCGCATCGCCCATTCCATGGTGCGCCGGGCCGGGGACGCCCCCTTCCTCTCCAGCGTCGAACTGGCCGAGCTGGCCGGGGTCAGCCAGCCCTCCGTCACCCGTTTCGCCGTCGCCCTCGGCTTCGACGGCTACCCGGCGCTCCGCCGCCACCTGCGCGCGTACGCCCCCGCCGGACCGGCCGACGACCCGGACCAGGACGCCGCCGACACCCCCAACGCATACCAGCAGGCCGTGCTCGGCGAGATCGAGAACCTGCGCCACCTCGCCGATCTGCTCGCCGACCCCGGACCCGTCGAACGGGCCGGCCGGCTGCTGGCCGCCTCCCGGCCGCTCCTCGTCCTCGGGCTGCGCGCGGCCTCCTCGCAGGCCCGGGGCTTCGGGTACTTCGCGGCCAAGGTCCACCCCGACGTCCGGGTGCTCGACGAGGGCGGCAGCATGCTGCACGACCGGATCGACGCGGGCCGGCGGGCCGGGGCCACCGCCCTGATCTGCTTCGCGCTGCCCCGCCATCCCCGCGAGGCCGTCGATGCCCTCGCCCACGCGCGCGGGCAGGGGCTCACGGTGGTGTCCGTGGCCGACTCGGCGTTCGCCCCCGTGGCCGCCCACAGCGATCTGCTGATTCCGGCCGCCGTCGGCACGGGCCTCGCCTTCGACACCGCCTGCGCGCCGATGCTGCTCGGGCGGGTGCTGCTGGAGGCCATGTGCGACGACCTGCCGGACGCGCAGGCGAGGCTGGAGGAGTTCGACGCGACGGCGGCGGCGCGGGGGCTGTTCGTCGAGTGAGGGCCCCCGGGCCGGCGGGGTCCGGGACCCCGGACCACCCGCCGGGCAGGGGGCGCGCCCCGCTCAGACCTCCAGATCGGCCTCGATCTTCTTCAGCTGGTGGCGGGCCATCGCCAGGTTGGCCCGCCCCGCGTCCAGCACCAGGTAGAGGAACAGGCCGTTGTTGCCGCGGGACTTGAGGAGCCGGATCAGGTGGTACTGGGTGCCCAGGGTGATCAGGATGTCCTCGATCTCGTCCTTGATGCCCAGGTGCTCCATGGTCCGCAGCTTGGCCCGGACGACATCGGTGTTGCCCGCGGCGGCGACCTCCAGGTTGAAGTCCTTGCCGCCGCCGAGGGTGCCCAGCGCCATGCCGCTCGTGTAGTCGACGAGGGCGACACCGGTGGTGCCCTCGATGGACGACATCGCTTCCTTCAGTGACGCTTCGGTGTTCGCCATGCTTGCTCGTTTCCTTTCCCTGACCGGTCGGGAGGACCGGTTCCGTTTCTGGGGCGTGCCGGACGGCTGCGGGGGGTGCGCGGGGGTCATGTCGGGCGGTGCGGCAGGGCGCCGGGCTGCTGGGGTGCGGTACGGGGCTGCGGGGGCCGGTGCCCGGCGGCGGGCTGCGGCGCGCGGTCCAGGGCGGTGTCGACGAGGGCGCCGATCCGGGCGCCCGATCTGCGGCCCTCCAGATGGAGCCGGCCGACGTTGATGCGGTCCTCGGCGAGCAGGGTGAGGACGGCCTGCGATCCCGCCGCGTACGTCGCGATGTAGCCGGACTCGCCGCGGACGAGCAGTTCGCGGAAGCCGCCGCGGCCGGTCGCCTCCGTCATCCGGATCGCGACGCCGAGGGCGGCCGCGGTGAGGGCGGCGACGCCCTCCGCCTCCACGCCGGGGGTGTCGTGCGCCAGGACGAGGCCGTCGGTACTGGCCGCCAGGGCGCCCGAGAGGAGCGGGACGCGGGCCCGTAACCGCTGGAGTTCGGCCAGGACGTCCTGGACTTCGGCCTCGGGCACCATCAGCTGTCTCCTCCCGGCACGCTGTCTGAGCGCGCGTATCACAGGGCCTCCAATGCGTCTCGGAGCCGGCGCAGCAGAGCGATGTCGGGGTCGGGCGTGACCTCGGGGAGCGCGACCCGGGCGGAGGCGTGCGGTCCGGCGGGCCCGGTCACGGCGGCGACGAGTCCGGCCGCCGCGAGCCGGCGCAGGTCCACCAGGATGTGGAACGCGGACCGGCCGAGCTCCTGGGCGATGTCGGTGGCGGTGCGCACGCCGTCCACGCGGTCAAGGACGCGGCGCTGGCGGGGTGGCACGGGGGTGTCGGCCGGGTGGCCCGTCCGGGTCAGCGGGGCGCTGTCGGTGACGGCCTCCGGCCAGATGCGGTCCAGCAGTTCCCGTCGCCGGAGCGTTTCGCGCTGGACGGCCTCCACGGGCACGGGGCGCACCGGGCCGATCCAGTGGGCGACCCCGTACCGGAAGCGGGCCGGGGTCCTGGTCGGGGCGAGGGCGAAGAACGCCGCGTCGTACAGCGCTCCCAGGTGGCACAGCTCCAGCGCCCCGCCCGGCACCCGGCCGCTGTCCACGAGATGGCGGCCGACCCGCTGTCCGGCGCCGGCCTCGGCGACCGCGTCCCACCAGCCCTCGCGGCGCAGTGAACCGCCGCGGGTGAGCAGGACGTCGATGCCGGGGGTGGCCGGGGACTCGGCGTGCACGACCTGGCCGTCTGCCAGGTAGAGGGTGCCGCGGTCGCGCATCAGGGCGCCGGTGGCGCGTTCGGCGGCGAGGCGCTGGAGCATCGGGGAGAGGACACCGGCCGGGGCGGGGGCGGTCGCTCTCATGCCAGGACCAGCCGCTCGGCCATCTCGCCGAGCCGGATGCGGGCCAGGGCCAGATTGCCTTCCGCGCGGTCCAGCCAGAGGTGGAGGAAGACGCTGCTGTCGAAGTCCGTCTCCACGAAACGGAGGATGTGGTAGCCGGAGCGGGCGGTGACGATGACGTCCTCGACGGGCGGGGCCGCCGGGTCCTGCGGGGGGTCCGTCGTGCCGGACGAGCCGAGGGCGAAGGCGGGCTGCTCGGCCGCCATCCGTGCCACCTCCGCGGTCTCCGCGGCGGTGGCCTCGTGATCGCCGTGGGGCGCGTCACCGATGGTGCCGAGGGCGAGACCGCTCGTCCAGTCGACCACGGCGGCGCCCCGGGCACCGGGCAGTCTCATGACATCGAGCAGGCACTCGTCGATTCCGGGCACGCCCGACTCCCCTCCGACGCTGCGTGCGGCTGTGAGCCCGAGGTTACGCAACGTGCTCACTCCAGGTGGGGCTTCTGGCATTTTCCATCGGTACATGCGCGAGGTCGTGGAGAATGCCCCGCCCTGTCCCGCCCACGGGATGCCCCAGGACCGCCCGCCCCGCCCTGTTGACTGGATCTATTCAGCCACCCAAGATGTGAATACGGAATTCACAGTCGCGAGGAGGCACCGCCATGTCAGGACCCCGCCCCGTACGGGCACCGCGCGGTACGGAACTGAGCGCCCTGGGATGGCAGCAGGAAGCCGCACTGCGGATGCTCCAGAACAACCTCGACCCCGAGGTCGCCGAGCACCCCGACAAGCTCGTCGTCTACGGCGGCACGGGCAAGGCCGCCCGCGACTGGCGCTCCTTCGACGCCATGGTCCGCACGCTGCGCACGCTCAAGCAGGACGAGACGATGCTCGTGCAGTCCGGGCGGCCGGTCGGCGTCATGCAGACCCACGAGTGGGCGCCCCGGGTGCTCATCGCCAACTCCAACCTGGTCGGGGACTGGGCGAACTGGGAGGAGTTCCGCCGCCTGGAGGCGCTCGGCCTCACCATGTACGGCCAGATGACCGCCGGTTCGTGGATCTACATCGGGACCCAGGGCATCCTCCAGGGCACCTACGAGACCTTCGCCGCCGTCGCCGCGAAGAAGTTCGGCGGCACCCTGGCCGGCACCATCACGCTCACCGCCGGGCTCGGCGGCATGGGCGGCGCCCAGCCGCTCGCCGTGACGATGAACGACGGCGTCGCGATCTGTATCGACTGCGACCCGCGCGCCATCGAGCGCCGCATCGAGCACCGCTACCTGGACGTCCGCGCCGACTCCCCGGAGCACGCCCTCCAGCTCGCCGTCGAGGCGCGCGACGCCCGCCGCCCGCTCTCCATCGGCCTGCTCGGCAACGCGGCCGAACTGCTGCCCCGGCTGCTCGCCGAGGGCGCCCCGGTCGACATCGTCACCGACCAGACCAGCGCCCACGATCCGCTGGCCTACCTCCCCGTCGGCGTCGACTTCGACGACATGGCCTCCTACGCGGCCGAGAAGCCCGCCGACTTCACCCTGCGCGCCCGGGAGTCCATGGCCCGCCACGTGGAGGCGATGGTCGGCTTCATGGACGCCGGGGCCGAGGTCTTCGACTACGGCAACTCCATCCGCGGCGAGGCCCGGCTCGCCGGATACGACCGCGCCTTCGACTTCCCCGGCTTCGTGCCCGCGTACATCCGGCCCCTGTTCTGCGAGGGCAAGGGCCCCTTCCGCTGGGCGGCCCTGTCCGGCGAGGCGTCGGACATCCACAAGACGGACAAGGCGATCCTCGACCTCTTCCCGGAGAACGAGTCCCTGCACCGCTGGATCACGATGGCCGGCGAGCGCGTCCGCTTCCAGGGGCTGCCCGCCCGCATCTGCTGGCTCGGCTACGGCGAACGCGACCGGGCCGGCGAACGCTTCAACGACATGGTGGCGAGCGGCGAACTGGCCGCCCCGCTGGCGATCGGCCGCGACCACCTGGACTGCGGCTCCGTCGCCTCCCCGTACCGCGAGACCGAGGCCATGCGCGACGGCTCCGACGCCATCGCGGACTGGCCGCTGCTCAACGCCATGGTCAACGTCGCCTCCGGCGCCTCCTGGGTCTCCCTCCACCACGGCGGCGGCGTCGGCATGGGCCGCTCGATCCACGCCGGGCAGGTGACGGTCGCCGACGGCACGAAGCTCGCCGGCGAGAAGATCCGGCGGGTCCTGACCAACGACCCCGGCATGGGCGTCATCCGGCACGTCGACGCCGGCTACGACATCGCGGAGTCCGTCGCCGCCGAGAAGGGCGTCCGCGTCCCGATGGCGGAGGACGGGGACCGGGCGGCGGAGGCCACGGCGTGACGCGCTCCGCACGGGCGGACGGCGGGGCGGCCCCCGTCCCGTACGCCCCCGCCTCCTTCCAGGAGATGTGGCGCGAGCTGGCCCCCCTCGGCCGGGACAAGGACAGCGGCGGCTACCGGCGCTACGCCTGGACCTCCGCCGACACCGACTGCCGGGCCTGGTTCCGCGCGCAGGCCGAGGCCCGCGGGCTCGCCGTCGAGACCGACCGCAACGGCAACCAGTGGGCCTGGCTCGGCGACCCGCTGGCCACCGGCGCCGTCGTCACCGGCTCGCATCTGGACTCCGTGCCCGACGGCGGCGCCTTCGACGGGCCGCTCGGCGTGGTGTCCTCCTTCGCCGCGCTGGACGAACTCCGCCGCAGGGGAGCGGAGTTCGTCCGGCCGCTGGCGATCACCAACTTCGGTGACGAGGAGGGGGCCCGGTTCGGTCTTGCCTGCGTCGGCTCCCGGCTGACCGCCGGGCAGCTGACCGTCGAGGCCGCCCACCGGCTGCGCGACGCCGACGGCGTCACCCTGCCGCAGGCCATGGAGGCCGCCGGACACGACCCCGGCGCCCTCGGCCCCGACCCCGAACGGCTCGCCCGCATCGGCGCGTTCGTCGAACTCCACGTCGAGCAGGGGCGCGCCCTCGACCTCACCGGCGACCCGGTCGGCATCGCCTCCGCGATCTGGCCGCACGGCCGCTGGCGGTTCGACTTCCGGGGCGAGGCCAACCACGCGGGCACCACCCGTCTGGCCGACCGCCGCGACCCCATGCTCACGTACGCCGAGACCGTCCTCGCCGCCCGCCGGGAGGCCGAACTGGCCGGCGCCGTCGCCACCTTCGGCAAGGTCGCCGTCGAACCCAACGGCGTCAACGCCATCCCCTCCCTCGTGCGCGGCTGGCTCGACTCCCGCGCCGCCGACCGGGACACCCTGGACACCGTCGTCGCCGCGATCGAGGAGGCCGCCCGGGAGCACGCCGCCCGGACCGGCGTCGACCTCGACGTCGTCCGCGAGTCCTTCACCCCGGAGATCGCCTTCGGCCACGCGCTGCGGGACGAGATCGGCGCCCTCCTCCAGGGCTCCGCCGCCCGGGACACCGGGCGCGGCATCCCCGTCCTCTCCACCGGCGCCGGACACGACGCGGGTATTTTGTCCGCTTCGGTCCCTACCGCCATGCTGTTCGTACGGAACCCCACCGGGATCTCGCACTCACCGGCCGAGCACGCCGACGAGGACGACTGCGCCGCCGGGGTCACCGCACTCGCCGACGTACTGGAAGGTCTCGCGTGCCGCTGACGACCCACCCGACGGCCAGGCCCGTCACCGAGACGTACTGGCTCTCCCAGGCATGGCTCGGCACCCATGCCGAACCGGACGTCCTCCTGGAGGTGGCCGGCGGCCGGATCGCCGGTGTGCGCACCGGCGTCGCCACGCCGCCGCCCGGCGCCACCGCGCTGCGCGGTCTCACCCTGCCGGGCCTCGCCAACACCCATTCGCACGCCTTCCACCGCGCCCTGCGCTCCACCGTCCAGGTCGGCTCCGGCACCTTCTGGACCTGGCGCGAGACCATGTACGGGATCGCGTCCCGGCTCAGCCCCGACACGTACTACGCACTGGCCCGCGCGGTGTACGCCGAGATGGCGCTCGCGGGCATCACCGCCGTCGGCGAATTCCACTATCTGCACCACGCGCCGGGCGGCACCCCCTACGACAACCCGAACGCGATGGGCGAGGCGCTGATCGCCGCCGCCCGCGCGGCCGGCATCCGCATCACCCTGCTCGACACCGCCTACCTCTCCGCCGGCTTCGGCCCCCGGCCCTCCGCCCACCTCGAACCCGACGCGCACCAGCGGCGCTTCTCCGACGGGACCGCCGAGGCATGGGCGGAGCGCGCCTCGCTCCTCAAGGGCGACGACCACACCCTGATCGGCGCCGCCGTGCACTCCGTGCGGGCGGTCCCCGCCGACCAGCTCGCCACCGTCGCCGCCTGGGCCGAGGAACGGCAGGCCCCCCTCCACGTCCACCTCTCCGAGCAGACCGCGGAGAACGAGGCATGCCTCGCCGCCCACGGCCGCACCCCCGCCCGGCTCCTCGCCGACCACGGGGTCCTCGGACCGCGCACCACCGGTGTCCACAACACGCATCTCACCCCCGAGGACATCGCGCTCATCGGCTCCTCGGGCACCGGCACCTGCATGTGCCCGACGACCGAACGGGACCTCGCCGACGGCATCGGCCCCGCCACCGCCCTCCAGGGCGCGGGCTCCCCGCTCTCGCTGGGCAGCGACAGCCACGCCGTGATCGACCTCTTCGAGGAGGCCCGCGCGATGGAGCTGAACGAACGCCTGCGCACCCGGACCCGCGGCCACTGGACCGCCGCCGCCCTGCTGCGCGCGGCCACCGCCGGCGGCCACGCCGCGCTCGGCCGGCCCGACGCGGGCGTCCTCGAACCGGGCGCCCCCGCCGATCTGGTCACCGTGGCCATGGACTCCGTCAGAACGGCTGGACCGGCGCCCCGGCTGGCACCCGAAGCGGCCGTATTCGCCGCCTCCGCAGCCGATGTGCGCCACACCGTGGTCGGGGGGCGCCACCTCGTGCGCGACGGACGGCACGTGCTGGTCCCCGACGTCCCCCGGGCACTCGCGGAGGCCGTCGCGGCCCTGCACCGCTGAGCAGCCGTCCGGCCCCGCCGACCGTCCGCAAGGAGAGCAGACCCCCGATGACGACGACCGCCCTCACCCACATCTCGGAACTCATCACCAACGACCCCTCCCTCGGCGGTGATTCCCCCCTGGCGCCGATCCGGGACGCGGCCGTCGTCATCGAGGGCGACCGCGTCGTCTGGACCGGTGAGTCAAGCAAAGCACCCGCCACTGACAACGCCGTCGACGCCGGCGGCCGGGCCGTGATCCCGGGCTTCGTCGACTCCCACTCCCATCTGGTCTTCGCGGGCGACCGCACCCGGGAGTTCCACGCCCGGATGTCCGGCCGGCCCTACAGCGCGGGCGGGATCAGGACCACCGTCGCCGCCACCCGCGCCGCCACCGACGAGGCGCTCGACGCCAACGTCGCCCGCTACCTCGCGGAGGCGCTGCGCCAGGGCACCACCACCTTCGAGACCAAGTCCGGCTACGGCCTCACCGTCGAGGACGAGGCCCGCGCGCTGCGCATCGCGGCCCGACACACCGACGAGGTCACCTTCCTCGGCGCGCACATCGTGCCCCCGGACCACGCCGACGACCCGGCCGGGTACGTCGCCCTGGTCACCGGACCGATGCTCGACGCCTGCGCCCCGTACGCCCGGTGGATCGACGTCTTCTGCGAGCGGGGCGCGTTCGACGGGGACCAGGCCCGGGAGATCCTGACCGCGGGCCGGGCCCGGGGGCTCCACCCCCGGGTGCACGCCAACCAGCTCGGCCACGGGCCCGGGGTGCAGCTCGCCGTGGAGCTCGACGCCGCGTCCGCCGACCACTGCACGCATCTCACGGACGCCGACGTCGACGCGCTCGCCCAGTCGGCCACCGTCGCCACGCTGCTGCCGGGGGCCGAGTTCTCCACCCGGGCCGCCTGGCCCGACGCCCGCCGGCTGCTGGACGCCGGGGCCACCGTCGCGCTCTCCACCGACTGCAATCCCGGCTCCTCGTTCACCTCCTCGCTGCCGTTCTGCATCGCCCTCGCCGTCCGCGACATGGGCATGACCCCCGATGAGGCGCTCTGGTCCGCCACCGCGGGCGGCGCGGCCGCGCTGCGGCGCGAGGACGTCGGGCGGATCGCCCCCGGCGCCCGCGCCGACCTGGTGGTGCTCGACGCGCCCAGCCATGTCCACCTCTCCTACCGGCCGGGGGTGCCGCTCGTCCACGAGGTCTGGCGCGGCGGGGAGCGCGTGGTCGCGCCGTACGGGGGCTGAGGGGCCGCGAACGCGCCGAGGACCTGCCCGGCGGGGCAGGTCC